>DAOTZV010000051.1:0-24744 GCA_034434235.1 Anaerolineae bacterium | reverse complement strand
CTTTAGCGCGCATGTTGCGGTGGGCGAGCTGAAGCTCGCCTTACACGGACGTACTGCGAGCTTTAGCGCGCATGTTGCGGTGGACGAGCTGAAGCTCGCCTTACACGGACGTACTGCGAGCTTCAGCGCGCATGTTGCGGTGGGCGAGCCGAAGCTCGCCTTACACGGACGTACTGCGAGCTTTAGCGCGCATGTTGCGGTGGGCGAGCTGAAGCTCGCCTTACACGGACGTACTGCGAGCTTTAGCTCGCATGTTGCGGTGGGCGAGCTGAAGCTCGCCTTACACGGACGTACTGCGAGCTTTAGCGCGCATGTTGCGGTGGGCGAGCCGAAGCTCGCCTTACACGGACGTACTGCGAGCTTCAGCGCGCATGTTGCGGTGGGCGAGCTGAAGCTCGCCTTACACGGACGTACTGCGAGCTTTAGCGCGCATTCACAGCAGGCGAGCGAGGGAGTGACATACGATGGGACGCACGCGCGGATTCCTGTGGCTCTTATCCGGTTTGATCGTGGCCATGCTTGCGGGGGTGATCGGCTTCATGACCCTTTCCAACGCGGCTGCGCAGCGCGGGGCCGCCGGTGGCGGCACGCCCGAAGTGCCGGTGGTGGTGGCCGCGCGCGCGGTGGGAGTGCGCACGCTGCTCACCCCGTCCGATCTGACCGTGCGCAACCTGCCGGTCAGCTCGGTGCCCGAAGGCGCGTTGCGCAACGTGGCCGAGGCCCAGAACAAGATGACGCTCAGCGATCTCTATCCGGGCGAGGTCATCGTCCGCCAGCGCCTGGCCGATCCCAACGTCAAATCGGGCGACGGCCGGGTGGCCCTGGCGCTGAGCGATGACCAGGTGCTGATGGCCTATCCGGCCAGCGACCTGCTGAGTCGCGCGGGCGTCCTGAAGCCGGGCGACCGGGTGGACCTGCTCTTCTCCGTGCGGGTAGATCCGAACCGGGTGTTGGCCGCGGCCGGCGCGCGACAGGGCGTGATGCCGGGCGTGGGCGGCGGCGGCGAGAAGGAGGTCTCCACCTTCAACGCGCTGCAAAACGTGACGATCTCGGCCGTGGTCGCCGCGGTGCCGGGAGGCGATAAGGCCGCTTCAGCCCTGCCGCAGGCGATCCTGCTCACGGTCAGTCCGCAGGATGCGCTGGTGCTCAAGTATCTGAAGGACATTGACGGGACGCTCGACATGGTGTTGCGGTCGCCCGGCAACGAACAGCCGGTCGAGACCGATCCGGTGGACATTGACTACATCATCCGGCGCTATCAGTTGCAGAACGGCGTCGGCCGCTGACGCAACGGTTCATTATCTATCCTTGTTTTCATATCTGCTATCGCGGAGGCGAACGTGCCAGGTTTGATCAGCGGTGAGATGCTCCGCATCTTGCTTGTCAGCAGCAACGAGGCGGTGCGCAACGAGGTCGGCGTGGCCCTGATGGGCCGCGCCGGCGATCATCGGCTCTATTGGGTGTCGCAGCCCGATCTGGCGGCCGGCCGCGCCCGCGATCTGTTGCCGCACGTGATCCTGGTGGACAGCGAGCTGGGCGGCGCCAGTCCGATCACCGTGATCCTGGCGCTGGGCGAGAAGCTGCCCGCCGTGCCGATCCTGGCGCTGGTCGGCTCGACCGCCATTGATCTGGCGCGCGAGGCCGTCCTGGCCGGCGCGCGCGGCTTCGTCACCAAGCCGATCCAGGCCGAAGACCTGCTGGCGGCCCTGCGCGGGGTGTTGACCCCGCGCAGCACGACCGGCGAGAGCGCCGAGCGGGAATCGGGCCGGGTGATCGTGTTCTGCGCGCCCAAGGGCGGCACCGGCCGCACCACGCTGGCGATCAACACGGCCATCGCGCTGCGCCAGCTCACGCGCGAGCCGGTCGTCCTGGTGGATGCCGATTACGCCGCGCCCGCGGTGGATGTGGCGCTCAACCTGGTGGCCCAAAAGAACATCGCCGACCTGTTGCCGCGCATGTCCCGGCTCGACGCCGATCTGGTCGCCAGCATCCTGGCGTCCCACGCCTCGGGCATCCGGGTGCTGCTTGCGCCGCCGCCGGCCGACCTGTCCACGCCCATTTCGTTGCCCCAGGTGCAACAGGTGCTCGTCTGGCTCAAGCGCATGTTCTCCTGGGTGATCGTGGATCTGGGCCTGCCGCTCGACGATACCGCGTTCGCGTTCCTCGACGGCGCCGACCGGATCGTGATGTCGGTGTTGCCCGAGATGGTGGGGCTGCGCAACACCCGGCTGATGCTCGATCAACTGGCCTATCGCGGCTATCCGGACGAGAAGGTGTGGCTGGTGCTCAACCGCTCGACGATGCGCGGGGGCGTGCCGGCGGCCGACATCGAGGCCCGGCTTCAGGTGCGGCTGCGCTACCACATCCCCGACGACCAGCCGCTGGCAACCCACACGATCAACCGGGGCGTGCCGATCGTGGTGAGCCACGCCGACAGCGCCCTGGGCCGCGCGCTGATCGGCTTCGCGGCCGAGCTGCGGAAGGAGCTCGCGCCCGCGGCCGCGGCCGAGGCCGGTCCGGCCCGGCCGTCTCTGGCCGGCATGTTCGCGCGTTGGACCGGCCGGTTGAGCCAGCGACCAGGAGGCGCCGCATGATCGGTGCGTTGCTCTTCAGTGTGTTGTTGGCCGTCGCCGTGTTCCTGCTCTTCATGGCGCTCGGCCGTTGGCTCAGCACGATCGAGCCGCTCGACGAACGCATGGAGCAGCTCAACGCGTTGGCCGGCCAGTACGGCAGCGAGCAGGTCGAGGCGGCCGGACAACCCACCGCCTCCGGTCCGCTGGCCGGATTGACGCAGGCGCTGAGCGGGCTTTCCCTCAGCCGGCGCCTGGCCGGCATGCTCAGCCGCACCGATCTGCCCCTGACGGCCGCCGAGTTCGTCCTGATCATGATCGGGTTGGCCGCGGTGGGCTTCGTCATCGGCGCGATGCGGTTCGGCTTCCTGGCCGGGGTGGGGATCGGGCTGATCGCCGGGTATCTGCCGGTGTTC
This sequence comes from Anaerolineae bacterium, assembly GCA_034434235.1. Classification (GTDB taxonomy): domain Bacteria; phylum Chloroflexota; class Anaerolineae; order CG2-30-64-16; family CG2-30-64-16; genus CAKZKT01. The sequence goes on along the minus strand of DAOTZV010000051.1, from coordinate 21,758 downwards.
TATGCGAACAATCAGATCGCTCGGCGCCGCGCCCGCTTCGCCGATCAGTTGCCCGACGCCATCACGCTGATCGTGGGCGCGCTGCGCACCGGCTACGGCCTGTTGCAGGCGTTCGAGATGCTGGTGACGCAGATGCCGGCGCCCATGTCGGTCGAGCTGGCGCGCGTGGTGCGCATGGTGGGGTTGGGCGTGCCGATGCAGCGCGCCCTGGTCGAGATGACCCGGCGCATGCAGAACGACGACCTGGATCTGGTCGTCACGGCGATCAACGTGCAGTACGAGCTGGGCGGCAACCTGGCGCAGACCCTCGAGACGATCACCGAGACGATCCGCGACCGGGTGCGCATCAAGCGCGAGATCCGTTCGTTGACGGGCCAACAGCGGGCCACCGCGTACCTGCTGGCGATCATGCCGGTGGCCACCGGCGCCATCCTGTATGTCCTGAACCCGTCGTACATCGGCCGGCTGTTCGAGCCCGGCCTGATCCGCATCCTGCCGATCGGCGCGATCGTGATGGAAGTGATGGGGTTCATGATCATGCGCAAGATCATCGCCATCGAGGTGTGATGCCATGACGAACGAGCTGTTGTTCGGCCCTTACAGTCCGCTCTGGTCGCCGGGACTTTTCGGCGTGCTGATCGGCCTGGCCGTCTTTTTGAGCTGGATGGCCTATGCGCCGACCCGCCAGACGGCCGAGGTCGAGGATCGGCTTGCCAGCTATCTGGAGCGCGCGGTGGTCGTGGACGAAGCCGAGGAGCTGCGCGAGCCGGTGGTACGCCGGGTGATTATCCCGCTCTTGCGCCGGCTCTTGCGCCTGGCCGGGGGATTGGCGCCCAAGCGCAATCTGGAGGCCACGCAGAAGCTGTTGACGCAGGCGGGCGATCCGGGCCGGTTGAGCGCGCTGGACTTCCTGGGCCTGCGCGTGCTCGCCCTGACGATCTTTGCCGGCCTCGGCTTCGCGTTCAGCGTCGGCGGCCAGGGGGTGATGACCGCGCTGCGCAACGCGTTGCTCGCGGGGATCGTCGGGTTCGTCCTGCCCACGTATTGGTTGACCGCGAAGGCCCGGCAACGCCGCACCGCCATCTCGCGGGCCTTGCCCGATGCGCTGGACATGTTGACGATCGGCGTCGAGGCCGGATTGGCGTTCGAGTCGGCCATGATGCGGGTGGGCGAAAAGTGGCACAATCCGCTCACCGAGGAGTTTCGCCGCGCGGTGGGCGAGATGCGCGTGGGCGCCTCGCGCGAGGAGGCGTTGCAGCGCATGGCCGAACGCTGCGATGTGCCCGATCTGAATACGTTCGTCGCTATCCTGATCCAATCCACCCAGTTGGGGGTGAGCATCTCGCAGGTGTTGCACAACCAGGCCGCGGAGATGCGGCTCAAGCGTCGGCAGCGGGCCGAGGAGCTGGCGCGCCAGGCCGGCATCAAGATCATGATCCCGATGGCCTTTTTCATTTTCCCGGCCTTGTTCGTGGTGATCCTCGGCCCGGCGATTCCGGTCTTGTTGGGCGCTTTCAGGAATATCATGAGGTAAGGGGAAGCCATGGATCCAGCGAACGGCGTCAACGAATCGGGTGTTTTGCGCGGCAACGAATCGAGTGCCTCGCGCGATGAAGCGCTTTATCGCGAGGGGATGGCGCATCTGCAGGCCGGCGAGTGGGCCGAGGCGATCCGTTGCTTTGAGGCGCTCTCGGCCGAGGCGGCTTCCGCGACGGCCGTGCGCACCGCGCTGGATGAGGCGCGCTTCAAGGCGCGGCTGGAAGCGCAAACCGTGGTGCGGCCCAAGCGCTGGACCTTCCCCTGGCGCATGGTGTTGATCCGGGTGGGGATCGTGGTGCTCCTGGCCGTCATCGGGGTGTGGGCGGTCAATCTGCTGAGCCGCCAGGCCGCGCCGATGTGGGCGCGCGCCCAGGCCGAGCGCCAGGCCGCCGACCTGGTCCGCAAGGGGGAGGCTTTCCTGCAGGCGAACAAGTTCGACGAGGCCGAGGCCGCGTTCCGCAGCGCCCTGCAGCTCCAACCCGACAACGCCGCTGCCGGGGCCGCGCTGGCGCGCGCGGCGGCCGGCCGCGAGCTGGCCACTCTCTACGACCAGGCGGTCGCGTTGCAACAGGCCGGCGATCTGGCCGCCGCGCAACAGAAGTTCCTCGAGGTCACGTTGCGCAAGAGCGATTACAGGGATGCGAGCCAGCGCATCGCCGACATCAAGCGCCAGCTCGAGCTGCAACAGGCGTGGCAGCGGGCCGAGGACGATTTCGCGGCCGGCCGCTGGGCCGATGCGCTCGCCGGCTACGAAGAGGTCAAGGCGCTCAACGCGACGTATCAGAAGGACCTGCGGGCCCGGCGCATGTTCGAGTGCTACATGCGGCTGGGCGAAGAGATCGTCCAGCGCAATCCGCCCGCAGTCGAGCTGGTGCCCAAGGCGCTGGAGTACTTCACGCAGGCGCTGGCGATCCAGCCGCGCGACATGAAGGCCGCGACCCAGCAGCGGGCGGCCGCCGCGTTCCTGGCCGGCCGGGCCGCGTATGAGGCCGGCCGTTGGGACGAGGTGATCACGGCGCTCTCGGCGCTGCACACCCAACAGCCCGGCTATCTGGCCGGCGCCTATCTGCCGTGGCTCTACGAGGCGTACCTGAAGGCGGGCGACAGCTACCGCGACGCGGGCGACTTTGCACTGGCATGGGCCCAATACCATAAGGCGGCCTCGTTGCCCCTGTCCGACACGGTGGTGGCCCGGGCGCGGCTGATGGCCCTGGAGCCGCTGCTCACGCCCACGCCCACGCCGACCATCACGCCGACGCCGACGTTGATCCCGACGCCGACGCCGCTGACGTTGCCGAAGTCGCTGTTGCCGCCGACGCCGGCCCCGCCGCTGACGACCTTCCGCGGCCAGATCCTGTTCTGGTCGGACAAGGAGGATGAGCCCGGCCTGTGGGTGATGAACCCCGACGGCTCCAATCGCCGCTACCTGGGAAGCCGGGGCGACCTGCGCAAGCAGTACGAGGAGCTGTTGAAGAAGGAGTCGCTCTCGCCCGACGGCCGCTATCGGGTGTACACCACCGCGGAGCCGAAAGATACCAATCCGCAGGTGTACATCCAGGGGCCGGTCAACGAGTGGGGCAAGGCGCCCACCTGGCAGGTGAGCAAGGGGCTGGTGGGCACGTCCTACGATCCGGTCTGGTCGCCCGACGGCAGCCGCATCGCGTTCGTCAGCCAGGAGAAGTCGTCGGACGACATCTGGGTGGCGAACGTGGACGGCACCAATCTGCGCAACTGTACGCCGAACGACTGGGAGTGGGACAAGCATCCCTCCTGGTCGCCCGACAGCAATCGAATCGTCTTCTGGTCGAACCGGACCGGCATCAAGCAGATCTATGTGATGGACGCCAACTGTCAGAACCTGCGTCGCATCACCAATACGCAGTGGGATGAATACGACCCGTTGTGGGTGAAATAGGAGGATCGCATGTTCGGAGTTTCTCGTCCTGCACCCGTCGCGCCGCAGCGTGCCGCGGCGACCCCCAGCCGGCCGGCCGAACGGGCCGCCGGGGCCGGCACCGATCGCGAACGCATGAACGCGCTGGTGGATCGCGTTCAGCGCCGCCTGCTCGCGGAGCTCAGCCCGACCGTCACGGCCGACGATGTGGAGGAGATCAACCGGACGCTCGAGCGGATCTTCGCGGAGACGCTGGCCGAAGAGGGCCTGCCGTTGAGCCGGACCGAACGGGCCGAGCTGTACGATCAGATCGTGGCCAACATCCTGGGCCTCGGTCCCATCGAGCGCCTGTTGCGCGACGATACGGTGACGGAGATCCTGGTCAACGGCCCGAACATGGTCTACATCGAGCGCGCCGGCAAGCTGCAGGAGACCGACATCCGCTTCCGGGACAACGAGGACCTGATGCGGATCATAGATCGCATCGTGGCGCCCCTGGGCCGCCGCGTGGACGAGAGCAGCCCGATGGTGGACGCCCGGCTGCCGGATGGCTCGCGCGTGAACATCATCATCCCGCCGCTGGCGCTCAACGGGCCGTGCATGAGCATCCGCAAGTTCAGCCGCGCGGCCTACGGCATGGAGGATCTGATCCGCATGGGCGCGTTGACCCAGCCCATGGCCGATTTCTTGCGCGCATGCGTGGTGGCCCGCTGCAACATCGTGATCTCCGGCGGCACCTCCAGCGGCAAGACGACTTTCCTGAACCTGCTCTCCTCCTTTATCCCGGAGAACGAGCGCATCATCACCATCGAGGATGCCGCGGAGCTGCAATTGCGGCAGCGCCATGTGGTGCGCCTGGAATCGCGGCCGCCCAACGTGGAAGGGAAGGGCCAGGTGACGATCCGCCAGCTCGTGATCAACGCGCTGCGCATGCGCCCCGATCGCATCGTCGTGGGCGAGGTGCGCGGGGGCGAGGCGCTCGACATGTTGCAGGCCATGAACACCGGCCACGACGGTTCGTTGACCACGGCCCACTCCAACGGTCCGCGCGATACCCTGCACCGCATCGAGACGATGGTGCTGATGGCCGGCATGGAGCTGCCGCTGCGGGCCATCCGCGAGCAGATCGCCTCGGCCTTCGACCTGGTGTGCCACCTGGAGCGCCTGCAAGACGGCTCGCGCAAGGTCGTCAAGGTGACGGAGGTGCAGGGGATGGAAGGGGACGTGATCGTGATGCAGGACATCTTCAAGTTCGTACAGGAAGGCTTCAAGGACGGCAAGGTGGTGGGCTATCACACCGGCCTGGGCATCCGGCCGAAGGTGATGGAGAAGATCGAGCGTCATGGATTGTTTGTGTCGCCGGCGGTCTTCGCGCCGGTAAAGAGATAGCGGCCGAGATTGCCGGCGCCGGAGAGGTCGGCCTGATCGGGTGGGTGAAAAGATGGCACAGTTGCTCGTCGCCGGCCACGGGCGAGTCTCCGATCTGCTGGGCGCCTACCTGCGAGAGGCGTTGCCCAACGACTATCTCGTCGTGGCCGATCCGGTTGTCTGTCGCCATGAGATTCCGGCGATCGTCGTCGGCCCGGCCGGGGTGGTGGTCGTGGACGTCGAGGAGGCCCCCGCGGCCGGAACGGATGCGCCCGCGGAGACGGATTCGCTGCAGGCCGTGCAGCGCTTCCTGGCCGAAGAGTTCGGCGCGCTCCGGCTCGCGGTGGCCTGGTTCCGGGTCGCCGCGCCCCCGATCCGCGCGATGAGCTGGACGGCCGCGCCGCTGGCGACCTGGCAGGTGCGCGAGCCGGCCGAGGCCGCGGGCCAGGAGCTGGCGCAGGCGATCCTGTCCGTTGCGGCGCCTGCGGATGCGCCTTTGGCCGATCCGGCCGCGCGCGAGGTGCTGGCGATCGCGTTCCGGGATCGCCAGGTGTCCCCCTGGCAACGCACAACGCGGCCGTTCATCTTCCGCTCGAGCAGCGGGCTGTTGGGCGCACCCAAGCAGGCCTGGACGATCTACGACGCGATCCAGCACATGGACCGCCACCCCGAAGACGGCATCTACCACCTGCGCAACCGGTCGCTGGAACAATGGCTGGCCGGCGAAGGCGCGCTCCATCTGGCCGCGCTGGCGCGCGGCGCGGCCGATCGGTGCCTGGATGATCCGCGCCGCGGCCTGGAGGAGTTCCTGCGCGCGACCGGCCTGGTCACGCGGCCGCAGCCGATTGTCCGGCCGCGGCGGCTCGACCTGGGCTATATCCTGGCGGGCGAATCGGCGTCTGGCCGGTTCACCATCCAGAAGGGGCCCGGCCCCGGCTACCTGATCGGCCATCTGGACACGAGCGATCCGTGCCTGCGCGTCGCGCCGACCTCCTTCAGCGGCGAGGAGGTGGAGGTGGCCGTGACGGTGGACACGGCCGATCTGCTCATCCAGTCGCGGCCCTACGAGGCGCTGGTTGCGGTCCACGCCGGCGACGAACCTGTCACCGTGCCGGTGCGCTTTCAGGTGATGCCGGTCCCTTCGGCCTGGAACCGTTATTTCGGCCGGCCGCTGATCGGGATGGCCGCGGGCGCGGCCGTGGGCGCGTTCCTCGGCCTGGTGTGGTGGCTGAGCATCGGCCTCGATTCGACGGGGCCGCTGAGCCGGTGGTTGCCCGGCGCGCCGCTCTTCTGGATCGCGCTCTTCACGCTGTTGTGGGCCGCGATGGGCGCGCTGCGCGGCCTGCTTCAGCCGCCGGCCTGGCCTATTTCGTATGCCCTGTTGCGCTGGTTCTATGCGGTGGCCATCTGGGCGTGTGCGCTGGGCCTCTTCGGCGCCACGGCCGTGTGGCTGTGGTATCAGGGCTATTTGAGGCCCGAAGATGTGCCCGGCAACGGAATATGGATCGCGTTGCACTACGGCGCGGCGCTCTCCTGCCTGCCGGCCACGTTGGAGGAGTTGCTTGCCGCGCAGGCGCGCGATGCCGCGCGGCCGCCGCGCAGTTGGCGCCAGCTCGGCCGGCGGGTCGCCTGGGCGATGGTCAGCGCCGGCCTGTTGGTGACGCTGGCGCTCGCGCCGGCCGTCTTGAAACCGGCTTGGGAACGCAGCCTGCAAGGCGAAGGCTTCGCCGGCCTGCAACGCCAGGCGCTCGCGAAGCTGACGGAGGCGAGCCTGACGGCCGATCGCTGGATGCGCGAGCTGTACCTGGTGTTGTACGACCGGCAGTTGCCCGGTTTCGCGGGGCCGACCTCTGCCCCCGCGACGCCGGCGGCCGCGCCGGGAGGCCGACGATGATGGCGCGGCGGGGCGGGTGGCGCGCGTTGGCCGACCGCATTGTCCGTCGCGGCCGGGAAGGAGAGGCCGGCGAACGCGGTTCCAACCTGGTCGAGGCCGCGTTGGTGTTGCCGGTGCTGCTCCTGCTCCTGGCCGGCGTCGCCGATCTGGGCCGGGCATTTCACGATTACATCGTGTTGACGGCCGCGGCGCGCGAGGGCGCGTATTTCGCCGCCTATTTTCCCGACCAGATCACTATGATCCAGGACCGGGTCTTGCAGGCGACGAACGACGCCGGCGTGCCGGTGGTGCGCAGCAACATCACCGTGGCCCAGACGGTGGGGGCCGGCGGCGACCGGTCGGTGCGGGTGTCGGTGGCGCGCCGGGTGGAGCTGATCCTGGGCGCGATCCTGGGGGTGGATGCGTTGACCATCCGCAGCTATGCGGAGATGCCGATCCTGGCAGCGGAGTAGGAAAGATGAAGCGGTTCGGGCGAGCTTTCCGGCGGGCCGAAGCCGGGCAAACGATGGCCTACGTTGCGCTGGCGATGGTGGCGCTGTTGGCGTTGGCCGCGCTGGCCATTGACGTGGGACTGGCCTATAGCACGCGGCGTCACCTGCAAAACGCAGCGGACGCCGGCGCGCTGGCGGGCGCGCAGGCGCTCTGTGCGGGCCAGGGCGCGGATGGCGCGCGGGCGGCCGCGCTGAAATATGCGCTGGCCAACAACGCACAGACCGCCGACGTGACGGTGGCGCAGGTGGGCCGGGGCGGGTCGGTCTCGGTCGTGGCGCGGGCCGCGGCCGACACTTACCTGGCGGGCGTGGTCGGCCTGCGCCAGATGAATGTGGTGGCCGACGCGCAGGCCGTGTGTGGCCCGGTGAGCAGCGGCCAGGCGTGCGGCATCGCGCCGATGGCGTTCCCCTACCAGCAGTGGCAGCAGGTGAAGGGCCAGTGCGGTCGGGAGTTCATCATCATTGACAGCGACAAGGTCTGCGGCCGGGATGTGGTGTGCGATCTCAACAACGGCGATCGCGGCTGGCTCGACCTGCCGCACGTGGATCTGAATCTCTATGATACGCCGTGCGTGCAGAGCTGCGGCCAGGCGACGATCCGTTGCTATCTGGAAAACGACTATCCCGCGCCGATCAGCCTGCCGGCGTGTCTGCGTGCCCAGCCCGGAGTGGCGGCCTCCAATTTTCGACGCGTCGGCGATTTCAGGGGCCGCATCATGCGGGTGCCCCTCTACGATCGCGGGTGTAGCTGGCCGGGCGATCCGCCGGTCGAGGGCAGTTGCGGCGGCCAGTCGGCGTACCACGTGGTGGATTTCGGCTGCATCGAGATCGTGGAGGGCGGGCAGGGGTTGCCCAAGCCGCCGCCCGGCGGTGGCAGGGACAACAGCGTCAAGTGGTTGAAGGCCCGGGTCAGTTGCAGCGCCGACTGTTATCGGGGCTGTAACTCGGCGCGGCAGGCCGGCGGCGATGCGGGGGATGTCCTGGGCATCGGGATGCTGAGGTGAAGTTGCCGGCGCGGGGAAGATGCGTTATTCTTGTAGGGCGAACTTAAGTTCGCCCTACAATGAGGTAAGGCGAACTTAAGTTCGCCCTACAAAATCGGGGGGGTGGGATGAATGAGGCGTCAGATACTGCGATGGCGCGTCGCGCCGACCGAGGCCGGCCAGAGCGCGGTCGAATTCGCGCTCCTGCTGCCGGCGCTGTTGATGCTGGTGGTCGGCCTGATCAATTTCGCGTTCATCTTTCATACCTATATCCAGGTGATCAACGCGGCGGGGGTCGGCGCGACCTATGCGGCGGCCAGCGCCACCGCGGCCAACGATCTGGCCGGCATCGCGGCCGCGGCGCTTGCCGATCGCGATAACTGGCATTGCGTCAAGCTGGACGCCAGCCGGACCGCCCTGGTGGGCGATCCCTACGGCTATCAGCGGGTGAGTGTGACGGTCACTTGCGTGGTATCGGACCTGATCCTGTGGCCGGCCGGCTTCGGGCCGGTGGAGATCAGCGCGACGGCCACGCGGAGGGTGCGCAAATGAGGCGGCGGCCGCGAGAGATGGGCCAGGCGATGGCGGAATACGCCTTATTGGCCGCGCTCTTCTTCACCCTGGTGATCTTCATCCTGGACGCCAGCCGGATCTTGTGGGGCTACGTGGCGACGTCGCACCTGGCGACGGTGGGCGCGCGCTATGCCATCGTGCATGGCGCGCGATCGGAGCCGGCGTCGGCCAGGGTGGGACCGACCGGCTACGACGCGCTGCGCAAGGTGGTGCTGGAAAACGCCTGGGGCCTGGACCGCTCGCGCATCAAGACGACCGCCACCTGGGAAAACAATTCCAACGCGCCCGGCAATCGGGTCACCGTGGAGGTGATTTACAGCGACGAGAGCGTGACGGGCCTGTTTTGGGCCGGCCAGACACTGACTATGGTGGGCCGGGCCACGATGATCATTCAGAACTGAGCTGATCTGTGAGCAGGGGACGATGAGAAGCGGGCTACGATCGGAACGCGGGCAATATGCAGCGCACTTTGCGCTGCTTCTGCCGCTGTTGATCGCGTTCATGGGGTTGGTGATCGACCTCGGCAACGCCTATGCGCGGCAACGCATGGTGCAGAACGCGGCCGATGCGGCCGCGGCGGCCGGCGGCATGGTGCTCTACAGCCAGGGCGCGGCCGCGGCCGAAGCTTCGGCGCGCTATTACGCCGGCCTGCACGGTTATAGCGGCAAGGCGGTGGAGATCACCTGGCCCTCGCAGTGCATTCGGGTCGTGGTGACCGATCAGGTCGAGCCGATCTTCGCTTCAATTGTCTGGCACGGGACGTTCACCGTGCACGGCGCGGCCCAGGCATGTTACAAGACAACGGGGGTCAGTGCATCGGTCGTGGTGCTGGATCCTCATGCTTGCAATGCATTGGAGATGAGCGGCGGCACCCTGATGGTCGTCCGGCAGGGCAATGTGCACGTCAACTCCGATTGCAGCACGGCCATCTGGCTGAGCGGCGGCGCACGGTTGGTGACGCAAACGCCGACCACCTACGTCGGCGGCTATCGTATTTCGGGAGGCGCCTCGATCACGCCGTTGCCGGTTTCGGGCTCCTTCCTGGCCGATCCACTGGCAAAGCTGCCGACGCCGTACGCGTGTTACCGTTGTCTGGTCAGGGATCGGCTGGTGATCAAAAACGATACGGTTTTGTCGCCCGGCTGTTACATGGGCGGACTGGAATTGCTCGGCACGGCGCACGTGCTTTTCGCGCCCGGCCTGTACTGCCTGGGCGGCGATGGCTTTCACGTAGGCGCCAGCGCCTCGGCCGGCGGCGCCGGCGTCACCTTTTTCCTGGCACAGGAGAGCGTGGTGCTGGATGGCGCCGCGCGCTTCAACGTCTCGCCGCCTACTTCGGGCGCCTATGCCGGAATCTTGATCTATCAGGCGCGCGATAATCCCAGCGAAATGCAAGTCACCGGCGGCGCATCGCTGGAAGGAAGCACGGGCATCATCTACCTGCCGGCCGGCACCCTGGATGTGAGCGGCGGAGCCGGCATCCATACCAATCTGGTGGTCAAACGCCTGGAGGTGTCGGGCGGCGGCATGATAGATGTGACCGGTTACAACGGGCCGGGCTGGTCGGCCGTCACCGATGCGCTGACAGAGTAGGCCGGAGAGATGCGCGCGTGCCGGAGCATGTGAGCTGGTGGCAGTGGGTTGCGGTGGCGCTGATCGGCGCGCTGGCCGGCGCGCTGGCCAACCGCGCGGCCGATGTGTTGCCCGGCGTGGGCCGGCCCGAACTGCCGGTCGGCCGGCCGGAATACCGGCGCCGCGGCCGGCCGACCGTGCTGTTGGCCGCCATGATCGCGGCCTTCCTCTTGGGGTGGGCCCGCTTTGCCGGCAACGGGTTGGCCCTGGTCGCTTTCTGGTTCTACGCCTTCTATTTCCTCACCGTGTCGGCGATTGACCTGGAGCACCGCCGGGTGCTCGACATCATGTCGGCGCCGGCCGCGGCGGCGGCGCTGGTCCTGGCCGGCTTCCGCGGCTGGTCGGCCGTGGGCCAGGCGTTGGCGGGCGGCGCGGTCGGGCTCGGTGTCTTCCTGGTGCTGGCGCTCTTCAGCCGCGGCAAACTGGGCGCGGGCGATGTCAAGCTGGCCGGCGTCATCGGCCTGGCGACCGGCTATCCGGCCGTGGCGCCCGCGCTCTTCCTCGGGGTCTTCGTCGGCGGGGCCGCGACGGGGATCTTGTTGTTGTCGGGTCGGATCGGCCTCAAGAGCTACGTCGCTTATGCGCCCTATCTCTCCGCAGGCGCGCTCGCGGTCCTTTTCTTTGTCCTCGGATCGTAGTGCGAGACCCCATTTCCCTAAAGCATTGCCGCTCGATAAGGGTTATAGGGGAATTCCATGCACCGTCTTTCGATCTTCTTTTTCCGGCGGCAGGCGAACGGTGTTTAGCCAGAAGCTTTCGATCGCCCTGATCACCGTCAGGAATTGCTGAAAGTCTACGGGCTTGGTGATATAGCAGTTGGCGTGCATATCATAAGCCCACAGGATGTCCGGCTCGGCCCGTGACGTGGTGAAGATGATCACAGGGATGCGCCTGAGCACCGGATCGTTCTTGATCTCTTTCAGCACCTCGCGGCCATCTTTGCGCGGCAGGTTGAGGTCGAGGATGATGATGTCGGGTAACGGATCTCGGGCGTATTCCCCCTGACGCAAGAGGATCTCCATCGCCTGGAAGCCATCTTCGGCAACGCGGATGCGGCTGGGGGTCTTGGCGGTTCGCAGCGCTTCTTTGACCAGGCGAACATCCCCCGGATTGTCTTCGATGAGCAGGATCTCGATGGGTTTGATGACCCGGCTGGATGGCATCTGGCAACACTCCGTTGGGAAGAGACAGCGACGAACAGACGGATATTAGCACACTTCGGAAAGGAATGCAAACTTATAGTGATATATTGGCGGTCGGGCCAGGGCATGGTAAGATAGGGCCGATCATCGAAACGATGGGGGAGGGGCTTTCGTGAAGCGTGTGCTGGTGGTCGGCAGCATCAACATGGATCAGATCTTCCGCCTCGATCATCTGCCGCGGCCGGGGGAGACGGTGCTGGCGGCCGATGTGATCACTGTGCCGGGCGGCAAGGGCGCGAACCAGGCGGTGGCCGCCGCGCGCACGTTCGCGCCGGCGCCGCGCGCCGATGCGTGGGCCGGCCGCGTGCAGATGGTGGGCCGGCTCGGCGCCGATCCGTTCGGCCGCAGCCTGCGCGCCGGCCTGATCGCGGCCGGGGTGGATGTCGCGGCCGTGCGCGAGGACGCCGCCGCGGCCACCGGCGTCGCGTTGATCCTGCTCGCCGAGGGGCAGGACAACAGCATCATCGTGGCTTCGGGCGCCAACATGCGCGTGGCGCCGGCCGACCTGGACGCGGTGGACTGGGCCGAAGTCGGCGTGCTGCTCGTGCAACTGGAGATCCCGTTCGAGACGGTGGCCGAGGCGATGCGTCGGGCGCGCGCGGCCGGCGCGCTCGTCATCCTCGATCCGGCCCCCGCGCGCGGCTGTCCCGCCGATCTGTTGGCCCTGGCCGACATCCTGACGCCGAACGAGACCGAGGCCGGCGATCTGGTCGGGATGGCCATCGGCGACGTCGCATCGGCCATGGAAGCCGCGCGACGCCTGCGCTCGTCGGAGAGGCAACGGGTGATCGTCAAGCTCGGCGGCCAGGGGCTGGTGGTGTGCGATGCCGACGGCTGCCGCCATCTGCCGGCGATCCCCGTGCGGGTGGTGGATACGACCGCGGCCGGCGATGCGTTCTGCGGCGCGCTGGCGGCCCGGCTGGCGGAGGCCGCGTCGTTCGACGAGGCGCTGCGCTATGCGATGGCGGCCGGCGCGCTGGCCGTCACGGCGCTCGGCGCGCAGCCGTCGTTGCCCACGCGGAACGCGGTGGAGGCGCTGTTGCGCTCCCGGATGTACGGCGAATTTTAGTTCGCCTTGCATTTTGTAGGGCAAACTTAAGTTTGCCCTACACTTTATATGGCGAACTGAAGTTCGCCCTACACTATACGGCGAACTGAAGTTCGCCCTACTATCGCCGCGTCAGGCCCCACAGGAACGCCAGCCCGGCCCCGATCCACAGCGCGGCGCCGAGGCTCGCATCGCCGGCCGTGCGCAGCAGCGCGCCCGCGGTCAGCAGCCCGGCCGCCACCACCATCCAGCTCAGCCGCTCCACCGCGCGCTCGATCCGGCGCAGCGCCCTGGCATGATCCGGCGCCAGCGAGCTCTGGATCGTCAGCGCCCCTCGCTCGGCCTGGGCCAGGAGACGGTCCAGATGCCCCGGCAGGCGCACCAGCAACTGCAGCCACCCGACCGCCCGTTCCAGATAGCCGCGCCAGTCGCGGGTCAGTTCGTCCGTCGCCAGCCGCTCGGCGAAGGGCAATGTCGCGGCCCAGGGATCGAAATCGGGATCCAGGGCGGTCGCCAGGCCCGACAGGATCGCCACCGCGCGCACGGCAAAGAGCAGGTCGGTGGGGAACTGGAACGGCATCTCGAAGATCAGGTCCCGATATTCCCGCAACAGATATTCGGCCTGCTCAAGGGCCACGTCGCGCAGTTGCCCCATGCGCACCCCGGCGATGCGCTTGAAGAGCGTCTCGTGCACTTCCTCCAGGCGCTTCAGGTCGGCGCCGGGCAACAGGACCCCCGCGGCCACGTAGGCCTGCACGATGCGATGGGCGTCGCGCAGCGCGAGGGCGATCACGTATTCGCGCAGGGCGGCCCACAGCGTTTCGGGGATGACGGCCACCATGCCGAAGTCCACGAAGACGATCTTGAACGGCCGCGGGGCATCCGGCGCGGCGGCCCTATCCGGCTCCTGGGGGCGCAGGAAGAGGTTGCCCGGATGCGGATCGGCGTGGACGAAGTGATGGACGAAGATCTGTTGCAGGTACGCGTCGTAGAGCCGCCGCGCCACCTGGCTCCGGCTGATGCCCGCCGCCTCGATGGCCGCCAGGTCGGTGATCTTGATGCCGGCGACGTTCTCCAGCGTCAACACGCGACGGGTCGTCGTTTCCCAGTAGACTTTGGCGATGTAGATGCCCGGATCGGCCGCGAAATTCGCCGCGAATCGTTCGCAGTTGCGGCCTTCCTGGATGAAGTCCAGCTCGCGGCGGGTGGTGGTCGCGAACTCCTGGTAGAGCCGGCCCAGGTCGACGCGGGCCGCGATCGGCCGATACCAGCCCAACCAGCGCACGGCCAGGTGCAGCGCGGCCAGGTCGGTCTCCACCAGCATCTCGATGCGCGGCCGTTGGACCTTGACCACCACTTCCGGGCCGTCATCGGCTGCGGCCAGCCGCGCGCGATGGACCTGGGCGAGCGACGCGGCCGCCAGCGGCTCGGCCGCGAACCAGGCGAACACCTCTTCGATCGGCCGGCCGAACTCCTCGACGATGACTTTCTGGATGTCGGCCAGCGCCTCGGGGGGCACCTCGTCTTGCAGGTCGGCCAGCTCCTGCAAGACCTCGAGCGGCAACACGTCCACCCGGATGCTGAGGAACTGGCCGAGCTTGATCAGCACGCCGCCGTAGCGGATCGCCAGCCGGCGGTAGCGCCGGGCCACCTCTCGCCAGCGCGCCAGCGATCCGCGGCGCACCTTCGCACCGATCAGCGGCAGGTGGCCGGCGATCAGGTCCCACCAGATGAACGCCAGAAACGTGCGCGCGAAGAAGGTCGCCACGCGCAGATAGCGCGGCCAATCTCGACGGAGCGCGGCCGGTGCATCCGGCCCGCCTCCCACCTGTTGCAAGATTCGGAGTTTGCGATCAACGAGCGAATCAATCGATGTCATGAAGACGGCCCCGCACGACCATAAATGGATCGTGCTACCAGGCGGCGCCCGGTCCCACAGGGAGGCTTCGCACTGAACCGGGCTGGTTCGTGCGCGTGGGCCGATGGAGCCCATAGGCATCAAGCTAAGCTTTGGAACTGCTTCCAGCCGGTCTGTGACCGGCGTCGTCGGCTTGCACATGTCGTCTCAGGCGGCCAGACGGGGGTCGCAGACCCCCTGCGAGCGAGAGAAAAGGTGGCGTAAGACGCCATCTTCCTGTTAGCTTGATGCTTATGCCGATGGAGCCCCGTTCACGGGGCGCTGTTTGGGTCGCCCGGCGATTGATCGCCGGGCGGGCTATCGGCCTATCGCCTGCGTCTCGGCCTCCAGGAACTGCTTCTCGTACAGCTCGCGATAGAGCCCGCCCCGCGCCAGCAGCTCGTCGTGTCGGCCCTGTTCCACGATCCGGCCGTCGTGCACCACGCAGATCAGGTCGGCGTTGCGGACGGTGCTCAGCCGGTGCGCGATGACGATGGCCGTCCGTCCGGCCAGCAGCCGCTCGATCGCCTCCTGGATGTACGCCTCGGTCACGGTGTCCACGCTGGCCGTAGCCTCGTCGAGGATCAGGATGCGCGGATCGGCCAGCGCGGCGCGGGCGATGCAGATGAGCTGGCGCTGGCCCAGCGACAGGTTGACGCCCCCTTCCAGCACCTCCGTCCGATACCCATCGGGGAAGCCGACGATGAACTCGTGCGCCCGGGCCAGGCGCGCGGCCGCCTCGATCGCGGCCGGCGACGCGTCGGGCCGGCCGAACGCGATGTTCTCCGCGATGGTGCCGTTGAACAGGAACGGATCTTGCGGCACCAGGCCCATCTGCGCCCGCAGCGAGCGCTGGCGCACGTCGCGCACGTCTATCCCGTCTATGCGCACCGCGCCGGCCGTCACGTCGTAGAAGCGGGCCACCAGGTTGGCGATGGACGTCTTGCCCGCGCCCGTGGGGCCCACCAGCGCCACCGTCTGTCCGGGCTCGATGCGCAGGCTCACGTCGTGGAGCACCTCCACATCGCCCCGATACGAGAAACTGACCTGATCCAGCTCGATCCGGCCCACGATCGGCGGCATCTCCAGGGCGTCGGGCCGGTCGGTCACCTCGGGCTGGGTGTCCAGCACCTCGATCACCCGCTCGCCGCCGGCCATGGCCGCCTGCACGGTCGTGTAGAGCTGGCTCAGCTCCTGGATCGGGTCGAAGAAGCGGGAGACGTAGGCCAGGAACGCCACCACCACGCCCAGGCTCAACTCCCCGCGCGCGGCAAACGTCCCGCCGAACCAGAGCACGACCGCGGTCGCCAGCATGCTCAGGAACTCCACGGTCGGCAGGAAGATGAACGACAGGGTCATCGCCGAGATGTGCGCGTCCCGGTTGATCCGGTTCACCTCGTCGAAGTGCTCGAAGGTAGCGCCCTCCTGCGCGAACGCCTGGATCACCCGCATGCCCGAAAGGTTCTCGGCCAGGTCGCCGACCACCGCCGCGATGCCGGAACGCGTCTGGCGGAAGGCGCGCTGCGCGCGCCGCGTGAAGAGGAGCGTCGCCGCGATCATCAGCGGGAGCACGCTGAAGGAGAGGAGCGCCAGTCGCGGGCTCAGCGAGACCATGGCCACGACGATGCCGACGAGCACCACGCTATCGCCGACCAGCGTCACCAGCCCCTGCGAGAGCAGGTCGTTGATCACGCCCACGTCGTTGATGACCCGCGAGATGGTCACGCCGACGATGTGCGTGTCGTGATAGCCGAGCGGCAAGGCCTGCAGGTGGCGGAACAGGTCGCGGCGCAGGGCCGCCAGCACGCGCAATCCCACCCACGAGAGGAACCAGCGTTGCCCGGCCGCGGTCAGGTAGATGCCGGCGAACGCGGCCGCGATGAGCAGCGCGGTGTGGCCCAGGCCGGGCAGGTCGCCCCGCGCGATGTTCTGATCAATGGCGATCTTGACCAGATACGGCGTCGCCAGGGTGAGGAGCGAGGCCAGGAACATCAGCAGGAGCGCGGCGGCCATCTGGCGCCAGTAGGGCCGCACGAACGCCAGCAGCCGCAACGCCACGTGCACGTCGAACGCGTGCGCCTCGTCGCGGCCGCCGAAGCGTTCGAGCGCGCCGCCCGGCCCCATGCGCATGCCGCCCGCGCCGATGGAGAAGCTCATGGGACCGCCTCCTGTCCCGCGGCCTCGGCCTGCGGCCGCAACTGCCGCTGGTAGATCTGCACGTACAGCTCGGAGGTGCGCATCAGCTCCGCGTGCGTGCCCCGCGCCGCGATCCGGCCGCGGTCGAGCACCAGGATCAGGTCGGCCAGGCGCAGGGTGCTCAGGCGCTGGGCGATGACGAAGGAGGTGCGGCCGGCCATCAGCCGCTCCAGCGCGCGCTGGATGAGCCGCTCGGTGTCGGCGTCCACGCTCGAAGTGGCGTCGTCGAGGATCAGGATGCGCGGGTCCTTGAGCAGGGCGCGGGCGATGGCGATGCGTTGCTTCTGGCCGCCCGAAAGGGTGACGCCCCGCTCGCCCACGTAGGTGTCGTAGCCGTGCGGGGTCTCCATGATGAAGTCGTGCGCCTGGGCCGCCTGCGCCGCGGCGATGATCTCGGCCTCGCTTGCGCCGGGCCGGCCGAACGCGATGTTCTCGCGGATAGTCGTCGCGAAGAGGGTCGTTTCCTGGAGCACGATGCCGATCTGATCGCGCAGCGAGCTGAGCTGCACCCGGCGGATGTCGTGGCCGTCAATGGTGATCCGGCCGGCGGTCGGGTCGTAGAAGCGCGGGATCAGGTTGATGATCGAGGATTTGCCCGAGCCGGTCGGCCCCAGCAGCGCGATCACCTGGCCGGGCAACGCCTCGAAGGAGATGTCGTCCAGCACCTTGTTGCGGCCGAAATAGGCGAAGGAGACGTGCTCGAAACGCACGTGGCCGGCCACCGGCGGCAGGGGATAGGCGTCCGCCGCGTCCTTCACCTCCGACTCGGCGTCGAGGATCTCGAAGACGCGCTCGCCGGCCGCGACGGCCGTCGCCAGGTTGGGCAAGATCATGCCCAGCCGGCGCACCGGCTGGATGAGCAGGCCCATGTAGGTGGAGAAGGCGACCAGCTCGCCCAACGTCAGGCCGCCGCGCACCACGAGCGCGCCGCCGTACCAGATGATGAAGACCGAGCCGAGGTTGGCGATCAGGTCGAGGAGCGGCAGGTTGAGCGCCTGCAGGCGGGCGGCCGCGACCGACAGCGCGAACCAGCGATCGTTCTGCGCGTCGAAGCGGCCGATCTCGGCCGGCTCCTGCGCGAACGCCTTGACCACGCGCGCGCCGCGCAGGTTCTGCTCCAGCCGGGTCGTCAGGACGGCCAACTGTTGCTGGACGGCCAGCGTCAACGGCCGGAACTGTCGGCTGAAACGCAGCGCCCAGTACGCCATGAGCGGCATCGTCCAGAGGGACAGGAGAGTCAACGACGGGTTCATGAGCGCCAGGAAGATGGCCGCGCCGACGAGCAACACCACCCCTTCGGCCAGGCGCAAGAGCGCGCGGCCGGTCATGAAGCGGATGCGATCCACGTCCTGGATCGCGCGCGAGAGCAGTTGCCCCACCTGGGCGCGATCGTGATAGGAGAAGGAAAGGCCTGAGAGCTTGCGATAGAGCGCGTTGCGCAGATCGTAGGCCACGCCCTGCGACGCGATCTCGGTCCAGCGGCCCAGGAGGAACGAGAGCACGCCCTTGAGCAGGGTCACGCCGAGGATGCCGAGGACCGCCAGCCGCAGCGCGGGCAGGTCGCCTCCGCGGATGCCGCGATCCACGGTGGCGCGGATGAGCTGCGGGACGAGGAGCGCCAGTCCGCTGGTGCAGAGCAGCGCGATGTACGCCGCGAGGGTGAGCCGGCGATAAGGTCGCAGGTAGCCCAGCGAGCGGAACAGGATGCGCATGAAGCCCGGCGACGACGCAGGAGAAGATCGGGATACGGCCATAATTGTCGGCTGCGACAAGAGGAGTGTATAATGAAGGTCGGAACAACCTCTGGCTCGCATTATAGCATCGAATCGAGGAGGGACCTAATACCCGATGAGATACCACTACCTCACCGTGGATCGCGGCTTTCTGGCCGTCGAGCGCCAGGAGCTGCTGGACGAAGGCCGGGACATTGCGGCCGTGGCGGCCGAATTCGATGCGCTGCTCGCCGCGGACGAGGACGCCGCCCCCGATTGGCAGGCCCGCGCGGGGGCGCTGCTCGCCGCGTGCGCCGACCTGCCCATGCGGCCCGACTATCCCTACGACGAGCCGTCCGACCTGGCGGGCATCCGCCGGGCGCGGCCGGCCGATCCCCCCGCCTGGCGGCCGGCCGATCTGAGCGAGGATGTCCTCGGCGATCGGGTGTTGGCCGCGTGGCTGGGGCGTTGCGCGGGATGTCTGCTCGGCAAGCCGGTCGAAGGGTGGCGCTCGTCGGCCATGTGGGGCTTCCTGAAGGATCAGGGCCGCTATCCGCTGGCCGATTTCTTCCGCTCGGACGCGCCGGCCGAACTCTACGAGAAGTACAACCTGCCCCGCAACCGCGCCTACATTGACCGGGTGACGCACATGCCGGAGGACGACGACACGAACTACACCGTCACCGGCCTGGCGATCATGAAGCAGCACGGCCCGGACTTCACGCCGGAGGATGTCGCCCGTTTCTGGCTCCAGAACATCCCGATCCTCCACACCTTCACGGCCGAGCGCGTGGCCTATCGCAACTTCGTCAACCTGATCCCTCCGCCCGCGTCGGCCGCCCATCGCAACCCCTACCGCGAGTGGATCGGCGCGCAGATCCGTGCCGACTTCTGGGGCTACGTCGCGCTGGGCGATCCCCAGCGCGCGGCCGAATACGCGTGGCGCGATGCCTCGATCAGCCACGTCAAAAACGGCATTTACGGCGAGATGTGGGTGGCCGCGATGTTGGCCGCCGCGCCCTACGTGAGCGATGTCGAGACGCTCATCCTGGTCGGCCTGGGGCAGGTGCCGGCGCGCTGTCGCCTGTCCGCGGACATCCGGCAGGTAATCGGCTGGTATCACGAGGGGGTTGACAGCGAAGAGGCGATCCGCCGCATCCACGAGCGCTGGGACGAGCGCAACCCGCACCACTGGTGCCACACCAACTCCAATGCCCAGATCGTCGCGCTGGGGCTGCTATGGGGCGAACACGACTTCGGCCGGGCCATCTGCACCGCGGTGCAGGCGTGCTTCGACACCGACTGCAACGGTGCGACGGTCGGCTCGATCTTCGGCATGATGCACGGCACAGCAGCGCTCCCCGACCGCTGGATCGCGCCGCTCAACGATTTGCTCGATACGGGCATCGCCGGGTATCATCAGGTGCGGATTTCGGAGGTGGCGCGGGAAGGGTTCGAGATGTGGAGGGCGAATCAAAGAACCAACACAGAAGAAAGGAAGTGAGGCGACAACATGACCGGAATCAATATCATCCCACAACCGGTGAAGTGTACGCCGACCGACGGCCACTTCGCCTTGAATGCCGATACGGCGATCGTGGCCGCGGGCGCGGCCGCAGCCGTCGGGCAACAGTTGGCCGCGGCGCTGGCGCCGGCCACCGGCTTCTGGCCGAAGGTGCTGGCCGAGAGCGCCCGCGATGCCAACACGATCCGGCTGCGCCTCGACCGCAACCTGGCGAACCTGGGGCCGGAAGGCTACCGGTTGAGCGTGACCCCGCGGCAGGTGATGATCACCGCGGCGCAGCCGGCCGGGCTCTTCTACGGCGTGCAATCGCTGCGCCAGCTCCTGCCGCCGGCCATCTTTCGCGAGGCAAAGGTGGAGGGGGTCGCATGGACGATCCCCGGCGTCGAGATCGAGGACTATCCTCGCTTTTCCTGGCGCGGCATGATGCTCGACGTCTGCCGTCATTTCATGCCCAAGGAGTTCGTCAAGAAGTTCATAGACCTGCTGGCGCTCCACAAGTACAACACCTTCCACTGGCACTTGACCGACGACCAGGGGTGGCGCATCGAGATCAAGCGCTATCCCCGGCTCACCGAGGTCGGCGCGTGGCGGAAGGAGACGCTGGTCGGCCGGCTCGACTGGCGCAATCCCAACTACGTCGAGGTGTACGACGGCAAGCCGCACGGCGGCTTCTACACCCAGGATGACATCCGCGAGATCGTGGCCTACGCGCGGGCGCGGCACGTCAACGTCGTGCCCGAGATCGAGATGCCCGGCCACGCGCAGGCCGCCATCGCCGCGTATCCCGAGCTGGGCAACACCGGCGAGCCGATCGGCGTGCGTACCAAATGGGGCATCAGCGAACATGTCTTCAACGTGGAAGAGTCCACCATCGCCTTCCTGCAAAACGTCCTGGACGAGGTGCTCGGCCTTTTCCCCAGCCCCTTCATCCACATCGGCGGCGACGAGTGCCTGAAGACGCAATGGAAGGCCAGTCCGGCCGCGCAGGCGCGCATGAAGGAGCTGGGCCTGGTCAACGAAGAGGAGCTGCAGAGCTACTTCATCCGTCGCATGGATCAGTTCCTGGCCGCGCGTGGCCGGCGGCTGATCGGCTGGGACGAGATCCTGGAGGGAGGCCTGGCGCCGGGCGCGACGGTCATGTCGTGGCGCGGGGAGGCCGGCGGCATCGCGGCCGCGCGGGCCGGCCACGACGTGGTGATGGCGCCCAACACGTGGACCTACTTCGACTACTACCAGTCGGACGACCGCGACGCGGAGCCGCTCGCCATCGGCGGCTATATCTCGCTGGAGAAGGCCTACAGCTACGAGCCGATCCCGCCGGACCTCTCGGCCGACGAGGCGAAGCATGTGTTGGGCACCCAGGCGCAGCTCTGGACCGAGTACATGCCCGACCCGAAGCACGTGGAATACATGGCCTATCCGCGCGCCTGCGCCCATGCCGAGGTGGCCTGGACGCCGGCCGCGCGCAAGGACTACGCCGATTTTCAGGCGCGTTTGAACACCCATCTGGAGCGGCTGGCGATCCTGGATGTGAACTACCGCCGGCCGGAGTAGGCTGGAAGCTGGGGGCTGGGGGCTAGGGGCTGGGGGCTGGAGTAGCTTCGCGTGCCAGGCGTTCTGCAAGATGCCCCTGGCCCGCGTGGCGGAGCCAGGGCGGGCGGGCACGTGTCGGTTATTTTCAGATCAGAACCGGAGAGATACCATGGGCAAAATCGTGACTTTCGGAGAGATCATGTTGCGGCTGAATCCGCCCGGGTTCAACCGCATCACCGAGACGCGCACTTTCGAGGCGCTCTACGCCGGC
>DAOTZV010000050.1:0-11506 GCA_034434235.1 Anaerolineae bacterium | reverse complement strand
TTCAGCGCCAGCAGCACCTCGCCGCCCATGGCGTAGACGTCGCTCAGCGCGTTGGCGGCCGCGATGGCGCCGTACTGGTACGGGTCGTCCACGATGGGCGTGAAGAAGTCCAGCGTGTGGATCACCGCCAGCTCGGGCGTCAGGCGGTAGACGGCCGCGTCGTCGGCCTTCTCCAGCCCCACCAGCAGGTCGGGGAAGTCCGCCGCGCGGAACAGCGCTTGCAAGGGGCGCAGCACCTGCGCCAGGGCCGCGGGGGCCCGTTTGGCCGCTCAGCCAGCCGCGGCCGACATCTGGGTCAGCCGCAACTTCTCTTCGCTCACAGGTGAACCTCTTCGAGTTACTTCGTCAACGTCAGGACGAACCCGTCCCCTTTGTCCTCCACCGTCACCTTGCAGCCCTGGCTCTGGGCCATGCGCGAGACGTTATCGCGCGAGGTGCCGGTGTCCACGAACACCCGGATGGGAAAGACGCCCGCCTTCATCGCCTGCCGGGTGCGGATGACCGGCTCGGGGCAGGAAAGCCCGCGGGCGTCCACGGTGATGATGTCGCTCATGGTTGATTTCCTTTCTACGTGCCTGGCACCTCTGAGGTGCCAGGCACGTGAGAACACTTACGCGCTGGCCGGCTCGCGCATGGTCAGGCCGAGCGCGATGCAGAACGCCAGGCCCACGATAACCGCGGCCGCGCTGTAGGGGCCGGGCCCGGCCGGCGAGGCCGCGGTGTTGAAGTTGTGCGCGAAGCCCGCGCCGACGATCATGCCCAGGGCGAAGATCGCGGCGTCGCCGTCCCCCTCGCCCGACATCATGAGCTGCCGGCCGGGGCAGCCGCCGGCCAGGGTGAACGCCAGCCCGGCCAACACCATCCCGCCGAAGTTCCACAGGAAGTCGGTGTGCGCCACCGGCTGGCCTGCGAAGCCCGGCTTGAACTGCCCCAACAGCAGGTTGGTGATGAACGCGGCGACGACCACCGCCACGATGCCGCCGAACAGGTGCGGGTCGCGCGCCAGGATCAGATCGCGCACGCCGCCGACGGTGCAGAAGCGGCTGCGCTGCGCCAGGAAGCCGATGACCAGGCCCACGGCCAAAGAGATGAGCAAAGGCGCGTGCTGGCTGCCGGGGCCGGTGGTCGAGAAGAAGATGGGGCCGACCGGCTTGCCGTTCGCGTCGCGGCCGAACTGCGGCGCGAAGACCAGGAGCAGCAGCAGCGCGACCATGAGGGCCGGCATCAGCCAGCCGAGCGCGGCCGGCGCGGGCCGGTTGCGGCCCAGGCTATAGCCCATGCGCAGGAACACGACCCCCAGCGCGATGCCGCCAAACAGGCCGAGGATGCCGGGGATGGCGTTCCAGTCGCCGCCCCCCAGGCGCAGGTAGGCGCGCCACGGGCAGCCCAGGAAGACCAGTGCGCCGATCATGGCAAACATGCCCAGCAGGAAGCGGGCCAGCGGCGCGGAGCCGGTGCGCGGCCGGAACTCGCGGAAGAGCAACGCCGCCACCAGCGAACCGAGCACGAAACCGATGATCTCAGGCCGGATGTATTGCACGGCGGCCGCGCGGTGCAGCCCCAGGCCGCCGGCGATATCGCGGCTGAAGCAGGCCACACAGATGCCCATGTTGCCCGGATTGCCGAGCTTGACCAGGATGGGCGCGAGCACGCCCACCGCGATGCCCGTGATAATCGGGCCCCAGCGTGACGCGAAGAAGCGACCGAGAGAAGACATGGCTGGTTCCTCCGTTGCAGGTTGTGATGATGGGGCGCCGCGCAACCTCGCCCGCCGGCAACGGTGGAACCCAGGAGGGAATTAAGCAGAAACTGGGGAAGACACGCCGCAGGTCGGGGAGGAGGCGAACGCCATGGGATTCAGCCGATGCACACCGTGCATCGCACCGACCGCGGTTCATGTCCGGCGATGCAGTAAGATCATGGCGTCACCTCCTTTCCCCACAGCAATGACCGGCAGAAGAAGATCGAAAGCAAGTACAGTATATCACAAGCGCATGTGTGTTGCCAAATGACGCGAATCAGGACTCGGGAGCCGAACCGCGTACAGGATCGAGCGCGATCGGAACGGCCCCTGCTTGCCGCGGTCAGCGCGGTGTGATGCGCGCATACTCTGGCCACGCCAGCTCGAAGCCCAACGTTTCGACCAACATGGCCTGGAAATCGGCCAGGTGGGTCGGGTTGTGGCGCACCTGGCGCGGAACCAGGCCTTTCGCCAGGCAGTAGGCCGCCAGCGCGCCGGCCGCCTCGCCGATGTTCCACTCGACCGGATGCAAGCGATAGCAGCCGTTGGTGATGTGGGTCACGCCCAGGTTCTTGCACGCCGGCAACAGATTTTCGACGCGCACCGGCAACAACGCGCCGAGCGGGATCTGGAACGGATAGCTCGACACATCAATGTAGTTGCGCATGCCGGTGCTGGGGTGCAGGTCGATGCGGTAGCTGCCGATGCCGACGCTATCGCGGAACTGCTCCGCGCCGATCAATCTGCCGCGCTGTTCCACGCCGACGTGTTGCTCCAACACCGTGAACTCGGCCACGATGCGGCGGCTTTCCCGAACGTAGACCTGTTTCGCCAGCCCATCGGCCGTGCCCACCACGTCGGGGCGCAACCGCAAGCCGGGATAGCCCGCTCCGCCATCGGGGCGCGGGGCCTCGGTTTGCATCCAGTAGAGGAGCGCCAGGCTCAAGTTCTTGGCGGCCTGAATATGGCGCGCGGCTTCTTCCCGGCTCACGCCGACCAGCGGCCCAGACCAGTAATCATTGTGGGGCCAGTTGACCAGCGTGATATCGCTGGGATACATTCCTGCGGGATAGTAATCCTTGCAGAAGATGCGTCGGTACAGCCAGAAGGTGCCGACATCGCGGCCGCTGGCGAGCGGCTTGGAGTGAAAGATGCCGCGTTCGCGCGGTTCCAGGGTGATCGGGTCCACGTCACGCCAGCCCAATTGCGGCCCGGGCCAGAAAGGCGCCCGATAAGTGCGCCACAACTCGTAGTCAGGGGGCTTGGGGATCGTGTGATCCTCGCCGGGCAGGTAGTCTATGGCAAAGCAGGCCGTGAACGCCTGTTGGTCGAGCGGATCGGCCGCGGCCGGCAAGGCGTGGAGCTCGCCGGTCTGCGCCTGGCTCTCCGAGCCGATGACATGCTCGACGCGGGCCAGCTCCAGCAGGTCGCCCAACTCGGTGGCGTCGAGGATGTAGGCCGCGGCGATGACCGTCTCCTGGCCGGTCTCCTCGTCCAGCAGCCGCACGGCCCGCACCCGGTCGCCGTCCGTCTCGGCGCCGACCGGCCGATGGCGCAGGAGCACTTCTATCTGTCGGCCGGCGCGGTAGGGCGCCAGCATCTCTTCGAGCACGGCCAGCGCCACGCGCGGCTCGTGGCACAGCCGGCTGACGTTGCCGTTGCCGGGGTTCAGGAGCATCCGCTCCCGGATCTCCTGGCGCAGCGGGTAGTTGCGGCGATAGTAGTCGCGGATGCCCTGGCGCAGCCGGCGATAGGAATTGGTGCAGCCGGTCGTCTCGATCCATGGATGCTCGTCAGGCGGCACCGCCTGCTGGGTGAGCTGGCCGCCGATCCAGTCGGTCTCCTCGGTGAGGATGACGCGTCGGCCGAGGCGCAGCGCGGCCAGCGCGCCGGCCACGCCCCCCAGCCCCCCGCCGACGATCAAGATGTCAACCTGCCTTTCGCTCATGATATGCCTTTGGCTTTCTATTTCCCGGTCAATCGGTCCGATTGCTTGCGCCTATTCTAGACCATTCGGACGATACAGGCAACAATTCTCCGACCTGGCTTTCAGGCAGATCGGAGAACTCCGGTCAGGGGGGCAATGCCCGGTGAAGGGACAGAGTATCGGCGAGGAAGTGCACCTGGCCGAGGCGGTGGTGGCCTCGGCCAGGGCGGCGAGAGAAAGCAAAGAGTAGCAGGCGGCGGGCATCCGCGAAGCGCCCGCCGCGTGGCTTCAGAAGTCTCCTTCCTTTACATAAGGCGCACTCCACAACGCCACCGAGAGCACCACCGCTTTGAACCAGGCCTGATGCATCTTCTCCACCTCTTCGGCGCTATGGCCTTTTTTGGCCAGGAAGGGCCTGATGGTCGCGGTGATGGGGTAGATGAAGGCGGTCATATAGCGGTGGTGCACGAAAGGCACGGCATCCACGCCATCGGTCCGGTTCTTTTTGGCGCGATGGTGGCGCAGGCCGATCTCCTGCTGGTAGTTCAACCAGTCTTGATCGAAGGGACGGTTGCAGAGATCGAGGATCCACTGGCCAAAGCGCTTGCGGACTGCGGCCAGATAGTCCGCGTTGGGGTTGCCCCGACCGTCGGTGAAGTAGTAAACCAGGTGGGGGTGGGAGCCGACGAAGCCATACCACAGGTCGAGCACGTCTTCGATCTGATCGGCCAATACTTCGCCGGCCATGCGCAGGGCCTGTTCGTCCTCGGGTCCGAACAATACGGCCTGCTTGAGTTCTTCGAATTCCTTGATGGTCAGGGGCGAACGGGTCGCTGTTGATCCATAAGCATAGCCCGGAATAGTCGCGGTAGACATGGCACAACCTCCTCAGCTACTCTCGATCGTCAAGTCAGTCATAACGCGGGATACTGGCAGAATAGATCATCCAGTTCGGCATCGGTCGGTTCGGTCAGGATCGTCTTGCGCCTGCCCTCGCCCAGCACGAGCGTCGGCGTGCTGCGATAGCCATCGTTGATGAAGATCACGAAGCGTTCGGCCTCCGGGTTGTGGTCTATGTTGATCTCGTGAAACGGTATGCCGCGAGTACGCAGATATGTCCGCGCGCGTTCGGTGTCATCGCAATCGGTCGCGCCGTAAAGGGTGAGGGACAGAGACATGGGCATCACCTCCTCGTCGTGCTGGCATTGCTATCAGCTTTGGAGCCGACGGCCGGCTGAGCAGCCATCGCCTCCGGCAATTCGCGGGCAACGAAGTCCGGGCATTCGAAATAAGTGTTGGGTTCGGCCAACGGCGCGTCCACAAACGCGCAATGATGCGGACCGCGAGGGTTGTCCGGATGCGCATTTCGGCGGAAGAACTGGCAGTTCCAACACATCTCATATACATGCACGTAGCCGGCCGCCTGGAGCCGCCTGACGATCGCCTGGGTGGCGCGCAACATGGCGTGTTGGTCGGCCTCCGGCAGGGAAGCGACGACCGTCTCGATCTCGTCCAGGAGATCGGCGAGCGCCTGGGCCTCTTGTCGGCCCTCTTCGGTGAGCCTCAACAGGACGACGCGGCGGTCCTCTTCCAACGGCTGGCGGATCACCAGGTCCTTGCGCTCCAGGGCATCGGCTACGCCGCTGGCCGTGGCATAAGTCGTCGCCAGGCGCTGCGCCAGTCCGCCGATCGTGTGAGCCTCCGGCCGGGCGTGTTGCAGGAAGAGCAGGGCCTGGATCTGGGTCGGAGAGAGCTGGCAGGCCTCTCCGCGCAGGCGGAGCAGGCGGTCGATCGCCTGGCCAATGCGATACAGGGCGATGGCGATGGCGGCCGCCGGCGAAGCGTGACGGTGTCTTGGGTCAAAAGCCGGCATGATGGGCCCTCGAATATTATTTAGTAGTCCTAAATGATTATATCCGGCATGGCTTCAATTGTCAAATCCTGGCGTGTCGAGGTGTCGGGTTGTTGAGTGAATGGCTTGACACCCGACGCAAAATCCGTTAAACTAAAGTTGCTCCTCGCCGGAACCGGTTTTCCATTCAATTTCTCATCTATCTTACAGGAGGCGATTCGATGAAGCGTCGTTCGTTCCTCAAGGGCGCCGTTTTGGCCGGGACCGCCGTTGCCGTCGGCGCATGCGCTGCACCCACGCCGCAGGTCGTGGAGAAGATCGTCGAAAAGCCGGTCGAAAAGATTGTCGAGAAGCCGGTCGAGAAGGTCGTCGAGAAGGTCGTCGAGAAGCCGGTGGAGAAGGTCGTGGAAAAGGTCGTGACCCCCACGCCCACCCCCGGCACGCTGGTCGTCCTCCATCGCCGCGAGTACTTCAAGGAGATGGAGACCCTCTTTGCAGATGCGGCCAAGAAGTTCATTGCCACCAAACCGGGCTGGAAGCTGGATATCTCTACGATCGCGGCGGAGGCAACCGAGGATTTCGTGCCCAAGATGGCCGCGGCCGTGCGCGCGGGCAATCCGCCCGACATCAGCTATCACATCCGCATGGTGCAACAGTTGTACTTCCTGCAACTGTTGCAGCCGGTAGACGATGTGGTGGCACAGGCCGAGAAGCTCTACGGCCCGGTCACGCCGCTCCAGAAAGACCTGAACTTCATCGAAGGCCATTGGGTCGGCATCCCCTACATGGTGCACGGCGGCGGCCACTTCGCGCGCAAGGATCTCTTCCAGGCCAAGGGGATCGACGTGACCAAGCTGAAGACCTGGAACGAACGCCGCGATGCCTGCCTGGAGGTCTCCGATCCGAGCAAGAAGATCTACGGCTGGGGCATGACGGTCAACAAGTCGGGCGACGGCCTGGGCCTGATCATGGGAGTGATCAACTCGTGGGGCGGCGCGGTGACCGACAAGGACGTGACCAAGGTGACGTTCAACTCGCCGGAGACCGTGGCCGCGGTCGAGTGGCTCACCGAGATCTACTCGAGCCCCAAGTACAAGCCGATGTTGCCGCCCGGCATCGAGACGTGGACCGATTCCAGCAACAACGAGGCGTATCTGGCCGGCAGCATCGCTTACACGATCAACGCGGCAAGCGTTTATGCGAAGGCCAAGGCCGACAAGAACCCGGTCTTTGAGAGCACGGTCTTCCTGCCCAACCCGGTCGGCCCCAGCGGACAGGTCTTGCGCGGGGCTTCGGGCGGCCAGTTTAACATCTACATGGGCGCCAAGAACGTGGCCATGGCGAAGGAATTCGCCCTCTATATGCTCCAGCCGGAGGTCTTCCTGCCGATCTCGCTCATCAGCGCGGGCCTCTTCCTGCCGAGCTACGCGGGCTACTACGACATGCCACAGGTGAAGGAGGCGTTCAAGGCCGATCCGAACCTGGAGGCGATGGGCAAGGAGGCATTCGGCGACTATCCGGGCGGCTCGTGGCCGGCCAAGCCCAATCCGTTCTGGGATGCCGTCCAGGCCGCCGCGATCCTGCACGATATGATGGCGGCCACGATCACCAAGCAGGCCACCCCGGCCCAGGCCGTCAAGCAGGCGCATGAGCGCATGGAAGCCATCGCCAAAGAGATGAAGATCGGCGAGCAGAAGAAGTAAGCGGGCCGGTTCCATCTGACGTGTCCGGCATCGGCCAGGTGCCGGACACGTGTTTTCGGCGGCAGGGCCGGCTCACGCCGGCCCTCTGGTTGGCCGCGGCATGGGAAGCTGCCGCCGCGGCTTTTTCCCCGACATGAGCGAAGCGGAGCTTGCATGACTTCTATAACCTATCCTCTTCCCCAGGTCTCCAGATGGCGTCGCCTCGACCGCATCCTGGGCCGCGATTGGCAGGTCGCGTTGCCGTTCATCGCGCCGGTCGTCATCTTGATGGTGGCGTTCATCGCCTGGCCTCTGGTCGAGGCCGTGCTGATCAGCTTCACCGCGCGCACGATCCGCGGAGAACAGCAATGGGTCTGGTTCGATAACTACATCCGCCTGTGGCAGGATCCCTTCTACTGGCAGGCAGTGCGGATCACGATCGTTTTTACGGCTTCGTGCATCATCCTTAAGTTCATCTTCGGCCTGATCGCCGCGCTGGCTATCAACGCGCAGGTGCGCGGCCGCAACATCCTCACCGGCCTGGTGCTCCTGCCGTGGATCATCCCTTCGGTCGTCCAGGCGCTGACGTGGAAGAGCATCTTCGATCCGCTATTCGGCGCGCTGAATTACATTTTGCTCGAGCTCGGCATCATCAGCGAGGGGATCTCGTGGCTGGGCAATCCCCGGCTGGCGTTGCCGGCGGTGATCCTGGCCAATGTGTGGGCCGGCATTCCGTTCTTTACGGTCAACATCCTGGCCGGGCTTCAATCCATTCCCCAGGAGCTGTACGAGGCGGCCGAGGTGGACGGCGCGTCGGAATGGCAACGGTTTCGCCATATCACGCTGCCGGGCATCCGCTTTGTGGTGTTGGTGGCCGTGCTTCTTTCGACGATCTGGACCTTTAACAGCTTCGAGGTGATCTTCCTGTTGACCGGCGGCGGCCCGGCCGGTACCACGCGCGTTTACTCGGTGTTGACCTATCAGTACGGCATGATCGGGTTGCGCTTCGGCCCGGCCGCGGCCATCGCGCTCACCATGACGCCGGTGCTGGGCTTCTTGATCCTGCTCCTCTCCGGCTACATGCGCCGCGACGTGAGCACCGATATAGAAGAGACCTGGCAGACGAAGCTGTTGAGCTTCCTGGGCCGGGTCATCGGCTTTGTGTTGGGCCTGGTCCTGTTCCCGCTGCGGATCATCGGCAACGGATTGATCGCGGCGATCAGGGCGGTCCGTCGAGCGATCGGCTGGCAGTCCGGTGCGGCGCGCACGAGCGCCCATCGCCGCACCCTGACCCTGGTGCGCGCGGCGACGATGATCGTGTTGCTGACGCTGATCTATTTCCCCTTCTACTGGATCATCATCACTGCGTTCAAGACCGAGCTGCAGATCACCATGCGCCAGAACATCTTGTGGCCGGCGCCGTGGTCGCTGGAACAGTTTCGCAAGCTGTTCTTCGAGCAGCCGTTCTTCACCTGGGCGCGCAATACGGTCATCGTGACGATCTTCAGTACGGCGCTCTCGGTGTCCCTGTCGGCGCTGGGCGCCTATGCGCTGGCGCGGCTGCGCTTCCGTGGGGCCGATACCCTCAACGCGGTGCTGTTGATCACCTACCTGATTCCGGGCGCGCTGATGTTCATCCCGCTCTATCAGATCCTCACTAATCTGGGGTTGATCAACTCGCTGGCCGGATTGATCGCGGTCTATCCGACCTTCATGATGCCGTTCTCGACCTGGCTGCTGTTAGGCTATTACCGTTCGATCCCGGAAGACCTGGAGCACGCGGCTATGGTGGACGGTGCGACGCGACTCCAGGCGTTCCTCAAGGTCACGTTGCCGCTGACGAAGCCGGCGCTGCTGGCGGTGGCGCTCTTCGCCTTCACCTCGGCCTGGAAGGAATTCCTCTACGCGTTTGTGTTCATCCGCAGCGACAACCTGAAGACCCTGACGGTGGGCATGGCGACCACGATCTACGGCGATATTTACCCGTGGGGCTTGCTGATGGCGTCGGCGCTGGTGATCTCGATCCCGGTGGTGATCATCTATATGTCGGCGCAGAAGTTCATGGTGGCCGGCCTGACGGCCGGGGCGATCAAAGGCGGTTGAGCGATGCATATCCAGGAAATGCGCGTGACCCCTATCGCGATCAGCGATCCGCCGTTGCTCAACGCGGCGGGTTTGCACGCGCCTTACGCGCTGCGCACGATCGTGGAGCTCGTGACGAACGATGGCATCAGCGGCCTGGGGGAGGTGCCCGGCAGCGCCGAGACGACCGCCGCGCTGGAAGCCGCGGCCGAGGTGGTGATCGGCCAGGATCCGTTTCAGTTGAACGCGATCTACCGGGGCCTGGTGGAGCGGTTCGGCGCGGGCCGCGCGCCGGCCAATCTGGTGGGTTGGGAGCACCGTCGGATCCTCCATGTCTACAGTGCGATCGAAGTCGCTTGCTTCGATATCATGGGCAAGGCGACCGGCCGGCCGGTGTGCGATCTGTTGGGCGGCCGCGTGCGCGAGCGGGTGGATTTTTCGGCCTATCTGTTTTATAAGTACGAGGGCGCGGGCGGGGAGCTGGGGTTCGGCGTGGATCCGGCCGCAATCGGCTGGGCCGCGGCCCGACAAAGGGCCGCGCTCGATCCGGCCGGGATCGTGGCGCAGGCACAGGCGATGCGCCGGGAGTTCGGGTTCAAGTCCATCAAGCTGAAGGGGGGCGTTTTTCCACCCGATCAGGAGGTCGCGGCGATCCTGGCGTTGCGCGAGGCGTTCGGCGCGGGCACGCCGCTGCGGCTCGATCCCAATGCGGTGTGGAAGGTGGAGACGGCGATCGCGGTTGGCCGCCGGCTGGAGGGGGTGCTGGAGTACTTCGAGGATCCGGTGCGCGGGCAGGAGAATATGGCGACTGTGCGGAAGGCGGTCTCGCTGCCGTTGGCGACGAACATGTGTACGACCGCGTTCGAGCATCTGCCGCGCAGCATCGAGCTGGGATCAGAAGATATCATTCTCAGCGATCACCATTTCTGGGGCGGGCTGCGCGCTTCGGTCGAGCTGGCGCGCATCTGCGCGACGTTCGGTCGCGGGCTTTCGATGCACTCCAATAGCCACATCGGCATCTCGTTGGCGGCCATGACTCATCTGGCGGCCGCGGTGCCGAACCTGACCTACGCATGCGATACGCACTACCCCTGGCAGTCGGAGGAGGTGCTGGTCGGCGGTCGGTTCAGGTTCGAGGACGGCGCGTTGCCTGTGCCGCGCGAGCCCGGGCTGGGGATCGAGTTGGATCGGGCTGCGCTGGCGAAGCTGCACGAGAATTATCTGCGCTGCGGACTGACCAGACGGGACGACGAGGCGGAGATGCAAAAGGTGCAGCCGGGGTGGAAGTTCCAGGCGACGCGATGGTGAGCGCACGACACGGATGTGGCCACGGAGGCCACGGATGGGCACGACACGGATGTGGCCACGGAGGCCACGGATGGCGTTGCGGCGGTCGTGGGGTATGTGGCGTCGCGTGCCTTGTGATCCGTGGCCTCCGTGTTCTCCGTGTCGGGCTGGTGCACGATACGGATGCGGCCACGGATGAGGACACAGAGAAGGGGGAGGAGTTGACTGATACCATCACATCGACGATGTTGTATATCGGCACGTACACAAGCACCGCATCCTCTTTCGGCCGGCGTTCCGAAGGCATTTATCGCTTCCGGTTCGACGCAACGACCGGCGCACTGACGCCGGCCGGCGTGACG
The DNA here is from genome assembly GCA_034434235.1 of Anaerolineae bacterium. GTDB lineage: Bacteria > Chloroflexota > Anaerolineae > CG2-30-64-16 > CG2-30-64-16 > CAKZKT01. The sequence goes on along the minus strand of DAOTZV010000050.1, from coordinate 573 downwards.
ACCGGCATCGCCAACCCGACCTGGCTGGCGCTTCATCCGAGCAGTCGTTTCCTGTACGCGGGAAGCGAGGTGCGGGAGCACGGCCAACGGTCGGGCGGCGCGGCCGTGGCGTATGCCCGCGATGCGGCGACCGGCGAGCTCACGCACATCAACGATGAGCTGACGGGCGGCGCGGGGCCGTGTCACCTGAGCCCCGACCCGAGCGGCCGGCTGCTGATGGTCGCCAACTACGCCAGCGGCAGCCTCACCGTTTTCGGGGTGCGGCCGGACGGCGGCCTGGAACCGGCGTCGCAGATCATCCAGCATGCCGGCTCCGGGCCCGTGGCCGATCGCCAGGAGGGACCGCACGCCCATTGCATCGTGCCCGACCCGACCGGCCGCTTCGCGCTGGCCGCCGACCTGGGAATCGATCAAGTGCTGGTTTACCGGATTGACGCCGAGGGAAAGCGCCTGGTGCCGGCCGATCCGCCATTTGTTGCGTTCACCCCGGGTGCCGGGCCGCGACACATCGCGTTCCACCCCACCGGTCGGTGGGTCTACGTCACCGGCGAGCTGAACTCGACCCTGACGATC
>DAOTZV010000049.1:0-4578 GCA_034434235.1 Anaerolineae bacterium | reverse complement strand
CCGGCCTCCCGGCCCTCGAACGCAGCCAGGCGCAGCGCCTCCGGGTGCCAGCCGACCCGCTCGCCGACCGCCTGGACGAGCTCCCACTCAACATCGTTCAACGCGTGGCCAACTACTGCCTCCGCCCACTGCCGCCCCTCGGCCGGCGTCAGCCCGACCACCGGCTGGACCAGGATCCGGTCGGCCGGCAGCCAGCGCTCGACCTCGGCCTGCACCTCCACCCCCTGCCGGGTCGTGATCAAGGCCACCACCTGCGGCCCCACCCCGGCGATGAGCGGCGGCACGCCCTCGGCCGAGACCGCATCATCAACGATCAGCAGCAAACGGCGTTCGGCCGCGCCGGCCCAGCGCCGCCAGCACTCGACCGGCCGTTCGCCGACCGGCCGGTCCAGGCCCAGCGCCAGGCATAGCCGATCGAGCTCCGCGTGCGGGTCGCAGAGGCCGTCCAGCCAGACGATGCCGTCGCGAAAGACGCGACGAACCCGGCCGTCCTCCGCCAGCGCCTGGGCCAGGGCGGTCTTGCCGCTCCCCGTCAGGCCGACGAGCAGCACGGCCCGCCAGCGCGCCTGACGGTAGCCGACAAGCGCCGTCAGCGCGGCAACCAGGCCGGCCTCACCGCTGCGCGGCACGTGGAGCACGGGCCGGGGCGGCCGGAAGAGGCTGCGCAGGGTCGGCCGGGCCGTATCCCACCAGGCCAGGAACGTCTCGGCATCCCCTTTTTTAGCAGCCGGCCCGCCGCCGCCTGGATCGCCCACCAGTCCCAGCCCAGGCAGGCAACCGCATCGAGCGCCTCGTGGGCCGGCCAGCGAGGGCCCAGCCAGCCACGCAGGGTGGCCAGCGTGCGCAGCAACGAGAGCAAATCCGGCCGTTTGTGGCCCTGAACCCAGCCGCTGACCGTGCTGGGATGGACGCCAATGGCCAGCGCCAGGCTCTTCTGGTTGTGATCGGTGTGCGCCAACCAGGTGCGCAGGACCCCGGCGAACCCCGCCGCCGAGGTCGTCCTCTCTGGCCAGCCCGCCGCGGGTGACTTCTTCGTGCTGGCAGTCAATTTTCGGCCCCCATCGGATGGATTCTTGCCCCTTGAAGGGCAAACGACGAGATGATACTCTATGTGCAGCAATGCGCCAAGACTGGCAGCCAGTGCATTTGCGCAGCAGCCAGTGTCCCGGCATCGACGAGGCGGGGCGCGGGAGCCGGCCACCCGCCGCCGGGCACGCGAGCAGGACGGTGCACCGGACACCGCGGTCGCGAGGGTCAGATGCCCGTCGACGGGCCAGAAAGGAGCACAAGAAGCCAGCCATGAAGCCCAAAAAGCCGGTTCAGCCCGGCAATTTGCGGCAGCGGCACGTACCCATATCCGACAAGGAGCCAGTCATGAAGCCCAAGAAGCCGGTTCAACCGGATGAAGCGCTGCGCCGGGCGTGGTTGCGCAAGCTGGCAGAGCTCTGGCGCAAGCGACGACGCCGGCAGCGCACGACCTGAGGGGACGGCCGGCGCGGGGTTGGGCGCCGCCCCGCACCGGCCGCAGGCACGCAGCGGCCACTTGGGCCGGCCGGCAAGCTGGGCTATAATCGCCGTGCGGGGTGGCGATGCGCGGTGCGGGCCGCGCCGGACGATGTTCCGCCCCCGCGCCAGGCAGTCTGAGCGAACGAGGTGAGAGCGAACCATGAAACAGCGCAAGACGAACGGGCCGGCCCCGCGGCCCGGCGGCGAGGCCGGCGCCGGCGGCGAACGGGCGGTGGCCTATGCCCGCGTGTCGACCGAGATGCAGGCCGAGGAGGGACTCTCGATTGCGGCGCAGCTGGCCGAGATCCGCGAATTTGCGGCGGCGCGCGGCTGGCAGGTGGTCAACGAGTTCGTGGATGCCGGCATCACCGGCCAGACGCTCGACCGACCGGGCTTGCAGGCCGTGCTGCTGGCGGCCGCACAGGGCGCCTTCGACATTCTGGTGGTGCACGAATTGTCGCGCCTGTCGCGGTCGTCGGTGTACGAAACCTTTGCCATCTTCGAGCAGCTGGGACGGCACGGCGTGGGCTTCGCCTCGGTCAAGGAGCCGCAGTTCGACCTGTCCAATCCGACCGGCCGCTTCCTGCTGACGATCATCGCCGCCATCAACCAGTACTACATCGACATCTTGCGCCTGCACACGCGCAAGGCCAAGCGGGAGCGGGCCCGCGAGGGATTGTACAATGCCTCGGTGGCGCCCTATGGCTATGCCTTGAGCGGCTCCCCCCGGGCGGCGCCGGTGGTCGTGGCGGCCGAGGCCGAGGTGGTGCGCTTCCTGTTCGAGCACTATGCCAGCGGCCGCTACTCGATCGAGGAGTTGACGGAGCTGATCAACGAGCGGGGCTGGCGCACGCGGACGGGCCGGCGCTTCAGCGTGGAGACGGTGAACGACATGCTGCGCAATCCGTTCTACGCGGGCAAGGTGGTCTACCGGGCCGGACAGCGGGCGCGGGGGGCGGGCGAGGTGTTCGAGGGCCAGCACGAGGCGCTGGTCACGCCGGAGCTGTGGGCGGCCTGCGAGCGGGTGCGCCAGCGCCGGTGGCGGCAGCCGCGGGCCGTGCACCAGGGAGCGGCCGTGGGGCGCTACTATCTGTTGAGCCAGGTGGCGCGCTGCCATCTGTGCGGCCGGCCCTTGCGCGCACAAGGGGCCGAGAGCGGCAACTACTATCGGGAGGTCTCGTTCGACCGCGGGTACGACGATTGCCCGAACATGCGGCTGGGGACGCGGGCAGAGCCGTTGCATGCGCAGATCGGGGCGATCGTGCGGCAGTTGCAGTTGCCGGCGGACTGGCAGGCCGAGCTGGCGACGCTGCTGGCGGACACGGAGGAGGCGGCAACGCTGGCCAATCGCCGGGCGCGGCTGGAGGCGGAGCGACGGCGGCTGAAGGAGGCGTATGTGCGGGGAGACTTTGCCGAGGATGAGGACATCTATCGCCGCGAGCTGGAGCGCATCCGCCGCGAGCTGGCGCAGTTGCCGGGCGAGGAGCAGATGCGGGAGGTGCAGGAGGCGGCGGAGTTGTTGGGGTCGCTGGTGGTGGTGTGGGATGAGGCCGAGGAGGCGGATCGCCGGACGCTGGTGCGCCTGATGTTGCGGCAGGTGCAGGTCGATGTGGCGTGCGGCCGGCTGATGCTGCTGCAGCCGACGGCGCCGTTCGTGCCCCTCTTTCGGCGCATCCCGCTGCTGGCCGAGCGGGGACTGGGCCACTTCGTGCCGGTGTGGCCGCCGGAGCAGGCGGCCGAGCAGGGCCTGACGGTTTTGCCGGCGCTGCGGGCGGTGGACGAGCAGCCGGTGGCGCCGCCGTTTGTGGTGACGTGGCCGTGGTCGCGGCCCGAGGGCCCGGCGCGCATGAGCCCGGCGTTGAGCGAGGTGTTGCGGCGCCGGCGGCAGGCGGGGCATGAGGGGGGCGTGGTCGGAGCGGTGGCGGCGCCGGGGGTGCCGCGGTTGCGGCTGGATCATCGGCGGTGGCCGGCGGTGCAGTTGCGAGAGCTGACCCTGGCGGAGGCGCTGGCCTTGCCGGCCGGAACGCTGGCCGTGCTGGACACGCCGTTGGGCGTGGCGCACCAGGCGGAGTTCCTGGCCGCGCTGCCGCGCGTGCAGGAGGTTCTGGCGACCGGAGGTTACTGGCGCCTGGTGTTGGCGTTGCCGGGCGCGATGCCGGCGCATTGGGTCTACACCTATTTCCCGGAGGCGTGGGGCTATGTGAGCAGCGACCTGTGGGACAGCGCGCGCTACTACAACGCCTTGCGCGAGGCCGGGTTTGGCGTGCTGCTGCGCGAGCATCGTTTCTACCAGGCGGTGAGCGTGGCGGCGGCGCAGGCGTTGGCGCAGCGGCGGCCGGGGCTGTTGGGGCTGCTGGCGGAGGCCGCCTATGCCCAGGGGATGCGCCGGCTGGCGGCCGAGGCCGAACGCCGCGGGGCGGAGGCGCTGGTGGGGTCGGAGTTCACGCTGGTGGAGATTCTGGCGGTCAAGGGGGAGCGGATCGGGCCGACGCGGCGGCGGTTGGCCGCTGCATTGGCCGACGCGGAGGGCGCGGGCGAGATGCGCAGGGAGCAGCAGGAAGGGTAAAAAGGGCCCCGCAAAAACTTGACGGCTTACGAAAATCGCGGTAAGATAGGGTCAGGTGGATGCGGCGCACCTTAGCAACTCACGTGCGGGCGTCGGAGCGGTTAAAAACAGCGAGAGCCACCCCTGACACGGTTCCCAGCCCTGCTCAGGATGGCTCTCACCCGACCGACGTCTGCGCCCAGGCGGTCAAGCCTGTGATGCAGAATTACGTCGAGCGGGGACGACGGGAATTATTCCCGCCAATAGACAAAAAGCGGCCGCCGGCCGCACGCAGCCCAACTGAGCACTCAGAGCGCACAAGGCGCACGTCAAAAGACGTGCGCCTTTTTTGTTGTGCGGCCACGGGGGACGCGGCGGCGAGGCGGACCCCGCAAGGGGCCCGGCCGCCCGCCGGCATCAACAGGAGGCTGACATGGAGAAGACGGACAGGGAGACGGCCACGGGCCAGGACACGGCGAGACCGGCGTTTCTGACGATTGCCGAGGTGAGCCGACATCTGCGCGTGT
>DAOTZV010000048.1:0-76944 GCA_034434235.1 Anaerolineae bacterium | reverse complement strand
AATTTGATCATGGGCAATACGTTCGTATCGCTCCACAATCAGTTGCGGAGACGGCCATGCCGGGTCTATCCCAGCGACATGCGCGTGAGGGTGACGGCGATCGGCTTCTACACCTATCCGGACATCTCGGTCGTCTGCGGCCGGCCCGAATTCGCCGACGACACCCGCGATACGCTGCTCAATCCGACCGTGATCGTCGAGGTCCTCTCGCCGTCCACCGCCAACTATGATCGCGGGGAGAAGTTCGAGAGGTATCGCCAATTGCCCTCCCTGAGCGAATACCTGCTCGTCTCGCAGACCAGGCCCCTGGTCGAGCACTACGTGCGCCAGCCCGACGGGAAGTGGCTGTTGACCGAATATCGCGAGCTGAGCGATGTGGTCGAGCTGCCCTCCATCGGCTGCCGCCTGGCGCTATCCGAGATCTATGAACAGGTGACCGTGATCAAAGAAGAAGGCCCTGTTTGGGATGTCGCTGCCGCAGAGGAATCGTCATGAGCAATCGCGAAGGCTTTGTCGAAACAATGACCCGGAACCAGGATCGGGCCAGGGTAGGGGTGTTCGGCATCGGATTGGCGGCGTATTGGCCGCAGTTCCCCGGCTTGAAGGAGCGGCTGGAGAGCTATCAGGCGCAGGTGGAGGCGCGCCTGGCCGACATGGCCGCGGAAGTCGTCTCGGCCGGGCTGGTGGACACCGCGCCGGCCGCCGTGGCCGCCGGCGACCTGTTCGCGCGCGAGCACGTCGACCTGATCATCTGCTACGTCGGCACGTATGCCACCTCGTCGCAGGTATTGCCCGCCGTGCAGCGCGGCCATGCGCCCGTGCTGATCCTCAATCTGCAGCCGACGCCGGCGCTGGACTATCCCAACACCGACACCGGCGAGTGGCTGGCCAACTGCTCGGCATGTTGCGTGCCCGAAATCGCCAATGCCTTCGGCCGCAGCCGCATTCCTTTCAACGTGGTCAGCGGCCTGCTGGGCCCCGCGGATGGCCCCGCCGGCCGCTATTTCGAGCGCGCCTGGAACGAGATCGCCGAATGGGTGGCCGCGGCGCGGGTGAAGCGCGCGCTCAACTCGGCCCGCATCGGCTTCCTGGGCCATACCTATCCGGGCATGCTCGACATGTATTCCGATTTCACCATGCACCATGCCCAGCTCGGCGCCCACATCGAGATCCTGGAGATGGACGACCTCCATCAGCGGGTGGCCCAGGCCACCGACGCCGAGATCGCGGCCAAGATCGCCGAGATCCGTCGCGTGTTCGAGATCGCCCGGCCCGGCCGCGACAAGATCTCGCAGCCCGTGACGGAAGAAGGCTTGCGCTGGACGGCCCAGGTGGCCGTCGGCCTTGACCGCCTGGTGGCCGACTTCGCTCTGGACGGCCTGACGTATTATTACCGCGGGTTGGACGGCAACCCGAACGAAGAATTGGGCGCCAGCCTCATCGTGGGCAACTCGCTGCTGACGGCGCGCGGCATTCCGGCCGCCGGCGAAGGGGACCTCAAGACGTGCGTCGCCATGCTGATGATGGATCGGCTCGGCGCGGGCGGCTCCTATACCGAGTTCTATGCCATGGATTTCGTCGAGGACTTCATCTTGATGGGGCACGACGGTCCGGGGCACATTGCAATCAGCGACGGCAAACCGGTGCTGCGCGGGTTGGGCTTATACCACGGCAAGCGCGGCTACGGCATCTCGGTCGAGTTCAACGTCAAGACCGGGCCGGTCACCATCCTGGGCCTGACGCAAACCGCCGACGGCCGGCTGAAGATGATCGCCGCCGAAGGCGAATCCATTCCCGGCCCCCGGCTGGAGATCGGCAACACGAACTCGCGGCTCAAGTTCGGCCTCGATCCGGCGGAATTCATGAACCGCTGGGCGGAAGAAGGCCCCACCCATCACTGCGCGCTCGGCGTCGGGCACCAGCTCGGCAAGATCCGCAAACTGGCGCGGCTGTTGGGCATCGAGCTGGCGGTGGTCAGTCAGGAGAGTGTATGAAACGCGTGGGCTTCTTGCTGAAGGTGAAACAGGACAAGATCGCGGAATACAAGGAGCATCACAAGGCCGTCTGGCCGGAGATGCTGGATGCGCTGCGCCGTCACGGGTGGCACAACTACTCGCTCTTCATGCGCGATGATGGACTGCTGTTCGGCTATTTCGAAGCCGAAGAGAGCCTTCAGGCGTCGCTGGAGGGGATGAGCAAGGAAGAGGTGAATGCCCGCTGGCAGGCGTTCATGGCTCCCTACTTTGAGGCGCTGGGCGGCCGCCATGCCGATGAGGCCCTGGTGGAGCTGGAAGAGGTGTTTCACCTGGACTGAAGATCGCGGCCGACGTGCCAGGCGCCCTCTCAGGCGCCCGTCACGGGCAGTACCGATCATTTTCATATCAAGGGACTTTCATGAGCGACGATATCTTGAAGCAACTGGTGGCCCTCTCCAATAACCTGGGCCGGCCGGAAAACGACTACGTCATCCTGGGCGAGGGCAATACCTCGGCCCGCGCCGATGAGCAGACGTTTTGGGTGAAGGCGAGCGGCACCGAGCTGCGCACCATCACCGAACGCGGCTTCGTGCGGGTCGCGTTCGACCGCGTGTTGAGCCTGATGGAGAAAGAGGATCTGAGCGACGCGGACGTAAAGGCCGGACTGGCGGCCGCGAAGGTGGACGCCAACGCGCCGGGGCATCCGTCGGTGGAGACGCTGCTCCATGCGTTGTGTCTGCAACTGCCGGAGGTCAACTTTGTCGGCCACACCCATCCGACTGCGGTGAACATGTTGACCTGTTCGCAGCGCTTTTTCGAGGCGTATGCGGGCCGCCTCTTCCCGGATGAGATCGTGCTGTGCGGTCCGGCGCCGGTGCTCGTGCCCTACACCGATCCGGGCGTGCCGCTGGCGCGCGAGACGTGGGCCCGCATCAACCGTTACATAGACGAGCGCAACGAGCGGCCGCGCATCATCTTGATCCAAAACCACGGCCTGATCGTGTTGGGCAAGACCGCGCAGCAGATCGAGGACACCACCGCCATGGCCGTAAAGGCCGCGCGCATCCTCCTGGGTACCTTCGCGGCCGGCGGGCCGCATTTCCTCTCGGACAGGGATGTCGCCCGCATCCACACCCGGCCGGACGAGCTATACAGGCGACAAAGGTTGGGGGTGTGAGGCGAAGAATCGCCCGGCGAGCGCTCGCCGGGCGACCTGAGCGGCGTCCATAAGCAAGGGGCGGGCGCACGACCGCAGACGACAAGGATGCCCGGCGTGCGCCCATGTGGGCATATGCCGGGCATCCCTACGGCCTTTCGATTCTTCCTCCCGTCATCAGAAGGTCTGATGCTCCGTCCGGGCGATGATCTCGTCCTGGAGCGCCTCGCTCAAGTTGCAGAAGTAGTCGCTATAGCCCGCCACGCGCACGATCAGATCGCGATATTGCTCGGGGTTGGCCTTGGCCGCGCGCAGGGTGGCTGCGTCCACGACGTTGAACTGGATGTGGTGGCCGTCGAGAGTGAAGTAGCTGCGCACGAGCTTCGTCCACATGTCGAGCCCGACTTCATCCTTGAGCAGATGTGGCGTCAGCTTCTGATTGAGCAGTGTGCCGCCGGTGCGCACGTGGTCCATCTTGGCCACCGAGCGGATCACCGCGGTCGGGCCACGGCGGTCGGCGCCCTGCACCGGCGAGACCCCCTCCGAGAGGGGACGGCCGGCATGGCGGCCATCGGGCGTGGCGCCGGTCACCGCGCCGAAGTAGACGTGACAGGTGGTCGGCAACAGGTTGATGTGATAGCGGCCCCCCTTGGTGTTGGGCCGGCCGTCTATCGCCCGATAATACGCCTCAAACGCCCGGCGCATCAGGCTATCGGCATAGTCGTCGTCGTTGCCGTAACGCGGGGTCCGATTCAAAAGCATCTGGCGCAACCGCTCCGCGCCCGCGAAATCGGCATCGAGCGCGGCCAACAGCTCCTCCATGGTGATCGTCCCCTGATCGAAGACGTGATACTTGAGCGCCGACAGGCAATCGGCGAGCGTGCCCAGGCCCACCCCCTGGATATAGGTGGTGTTGTAGCGCGCGCCGCCGTCATGGTAGTCCTTGCCCCGGGCGATGCAGTCGTCCGTCAACAGCGACAGGAAGGGTGCGGGCAGATATTGGGCATATAGCCGCTCGATGACGTTGTTGCCCCGCACCTTGATGTCGACGAAGTGGCGAAGTTGCGTCTCGTAGGCCGCGAACAGCTCGTCGAACGAGCGGAAGGTTCGCGGGTCGCCGGTGGCCGGGCCGAGCTGTCGGCCGGTGCGCGGATCCACGCCGTTGTGGAGGGTGATCTCCAGCACCTTGGGCATGTTGAAATAGCCGGTCAGGTTGTAGTTCTCCTTGCCGAATGCGCCCACCTCCACGCAGCCGCTCGATCCGCCGTTGCGGGCATCGGCGACCGACTTGCCCTGGCGCACCAGCTCCTGCACGATCAGGTCGGCGTTGAAGATGGACGGCTGGCCGAAGCCGGTGCGGATGAGCTTGCCGGCGCGCTTGATGAAGCTGTCGGGGCTCTTCTTGCTGACCTGGATCGAGGCGCTGGGCTGAAGCAGCCGCATCTCCTCCACCACATCCAACAACAGGAACGAGACTTCGTTCACCCCATCGGAGCCGTCCTCTCGCAGGCCCCCGATGTTGATCTGGGCGAAGTCGGTATAGGTGCCGCTCTCGGCCGCGGTGACTCCCACTTTGGGCGGCGCAGGCTGATTGTTGAACTTGATCCAGAAGCATTGGAGCAACTCGATGGCCTGTTCGCGCGTCAGGGTGCCTTCGTCCAGCCCACGGCGGTAGAAGGGATAGAGATGCTGGTCGAGCCGACCCGGGTTGTAGGCGTCCCAGGTGTTGAGCTCGGTGGTGACGCCCAGATGGACGAACCAGTAGTACTGGAGCGCCTCCCAGAAATCGCGCGGGGCATGGGCCGGCACGTGCCGACAGATGGCCGCGATGCGCTGCAATTCCGCGCGGCGGCCGGCATCCGGCTCGGCGGCGGCCAGCGCTTCGGCCTTCTCCGCGTGGCGCTCCGCGAAGCGGATGAGCACCAACGCGCAGATGCGCATGGCCTTGAGCTCCTCCTGTTTGGCGTAGGCTTCGGGGTCGTTCAGGTAATCCAGCCGCGCCAGGCTCGCGTCGATGTCGGCCACGAAGTCGAGCATCCCCTTGCGGTAGATCTTGTCGTCCAAGACGGTATGGCCGGGCGCGCGCTGTTCCATGAATTCGGTGAAAATGCCCGCGTCGTAGGCCGCCTTCCACTCGTCGGTCATCTCCCGGAAGATCAGGTCGCGCATGGACCTGCCGCGCCAGAAGGGGATGATCTGTTCGGCATAGAGCCGGCGGGTCTCCGCACTCACCTTGAAGGGGATCTTCTCCCGGCTATCCAAAATCTCCAGGTCGGCCAGGCTATGGCAACACAGCTCGGGGAAGGTAGGCGCGGCAGCCGGCGCCGGGCCTTTTTCGCCCACGATCAGCTCGCCATCATTGATGCAGATCGTCTTGTGCTCCATGAGATATTGGAACGCCAGCGCCCGACGCATCGGCGCGGAGATCAGGCCCAGGTCTTGCTGATAGAACTCGGTCATCAGCCGCGCCCGCTCGGCCGAGAGGGTGGGGATCGCCTCCAGGCTCTGCTGGCGCAGCCGGGCAACGCGTGGAGAAAGGGACATGACGCCTCCAAAAGCACCAGGGTTTTGATCAGCCGGTCACCCACGTATTATATGCAGAACGTTTAGATCTGCCAGCCGGCCAGCACGCCGATGGTCGGACGGCCCTTTGGATAACTGTCTGCCATGCTTCCGGCCTCAATCGCTCTGAATTGCACAGCGCCTCGTATAGTTCATCTCTCTTCGGGCGTGAAGTCAATCGGACGCGCCGTCACCCAGCAAGTCCAAATGTGGAGCTGCCGGGAGCTGCTGCGCGTTGAGCCTTGCCTTGGCGCCCATCCAGCCCCGTTCACGGGGCGCTGCTCCCGTAGCCCGGCGATTGATCGCCGGGCGGCCCCGCCGGACGCACAGCGCGCCGGATACGCGCCCGATACATTGGGAATGGCTGGCCATCGCCAGAGGGGGTTTGCCTCTGCCCGCAGGATGCGGTATACTTGCAGGCGTTGAATCCGACGAAGGGAACAGACGAACGGCCTGTTCGATCGGCCCTTCACACGACGCGCACACGATAGATCCGCATGAGCCATTCCTCTCCCGTGACCGTCTTCGTCCTATCCGGCAGCACCGGCACCAGCGGCGAGCTGCTGGTGCGCACGGCCCTGGCGCAGTTCCGCCGCGCGGTGCCGGTGGAGATCGTCCCCCACGTGTTGAACAGAGCGCAGATCGAAGAGGCCGTGGCCCGGGCGCGCGACGCGGCGGGCATCATCGCGCACACGTTCGTAGACGCCGGGCTGCGCCGCGCCGTGGTCGAGATCGCGGCCCGCGAAGGCGTGGTCGCCGTTGATCTGCTCGGCCCCCTGCTGGAACACCTGGCGGCCGCCCTGGGCGAACAGCCCGCCGGCAAGCCGGGCCTCTATCGCCAGCAGCGCGAAAAGTACTTCGAACGGGTGGAGGCCATCGAGTTCAGCGTGGCCCACGACGACGGCCAGCGCATCGAAGAGCTGCCGCAAGCCGAGATCGTGCTCGTAGGCGTCTCGCGCACCGGCAAGACCCCATTGAGCATGTACCTGTCGGTGATGGGGTGGAAAGTGGCCAATGTGCCGCTGGTGCCGGAACTGCCGCCTCCGCCGGTCCTGTTCGCGATCGACCCGCGTCGGGTGGTGGGGCTTACCATCGAGCCGGGCCAGCTCATCGCCCATCGGCGCTGGCGACAGGCGCATCTGGGGATTGCGACCACCACCTACACCGATGCCGAGGCGATCTACGAGGAGGTCGAGGCCGCGCGGCGCTTCTGTCGGCAGCACGGCTTCGCCATCGTAGACGTCACCGACAAGCCGATCGAATCGAGCGCCGAAGAAGTGATCGCCGTCGTCACCAGGCGCCTGAAAACAACTTCCCTTCCCGGCGACAAATCTTCATAAACACAAAAGGAGGCCCTGTTCACCAGGGATCGAAGCCGCATGAAGAACCGCAGAGAAGCCATGCTTGCCGTGCTCGACGCCGCGGGACCGCAGGAATACATCCCGGCGGCGTTCTTCCTCCACTTCGCTCCGCAGTTTCAGCGCGGCCGGCCGGCGGTGGAGAAACACCTGGAGTTCTTCCGCTATACCGGCATGGACTTCGTGAAGATCCAGTTCGAGCTGCCCTTCCCGCGCCACCCCGAGATCCGCCGGCCCGCGGACTGGTCACGGCTGCCGTTCTACGGCAAGGAGTTCTACGAGCCGCAATTGGAGGTGGTGAAGGGCCTGGTGGAGGAAGCAAAGCACGAGGCGTTGATCATCCTCACCCTCTATTCCCCCTTCATGCTCGCCGGCCAGGCGGTCGGCGCGGAGACGCTCGAAGCGCACATCCGCGAGGACCCCGAGGCAACCCGGCGCGGGATCGAGATCATCGCCGAGAGCCTGTTGCTCTTCGTGCGGGAAGCCATCCGATTGGGCGTGGATGGCTTCTACCATTCGACCCAGGGCGGCGAGGCGAGCCGCCTGAGCAACAGCCCGCTCTTCGCCCGCTGCGTCAAGCCGTTCGACCTGCTGGTGATGAACGAGATCAACCGCGCGTGCATCTTCAACATCCTGCACATCTGCGACTACCACGCGGCCTACGATGACCTGTCCCATTTCCTGGACTATCCCGGCCACGTGGTCAACTGTAGCCTGCATGTCGGAGAGCGGACGTTGACGCCGCAGGAGATATCGGCGATGTTCGGCCGGCCGTTCATGGGCGGGCTGGAGCGCAAGGGGATCCTGGCGACGGGGACACCGGAAGAGGCGGCGCGTGCCGCGCATGCCGCGCTGCGCCAGAAGTCCGATCGCTTCATCCTGGGAGCCGATTGCACCGTCCCCGGCGAAACCAGTTGGGACAACCTGCGCGCCGCCATCGCGGCCGCGCACAACTATCGTTGATACAAAATACGTGCCAGGCATCTTGTAGAGTGCCTGGCACGTAACGGCTATTTTTGATCAGCATCCAACCGCACAGGGCGGGAGAGGTTACTCTTCGACTTCCATCAGCAGATCAATCAGTTTGTCGCAGTACTCCTCTGTCTGCGCGTCGTCGCCGACCGCCACGGCATGGCGGATGTCGGCCATCGCGCCGGCGATGTCGTCCGCCAGATCCGCGTCCAGGTCGGCCCGATCGAGCGCCTTCTGGGCTCGTTCGAGCAATGCCGCTACCCCCGGATCCATGGTCGCCTCGGCGGCCGCCTTCTCAGCCTCGGTGTAGGCCGCGGCCAGCTTGGCCCGGCTCTGGGCGATCTCCTCCGGCGTCAACCGCTGGCGGGTGGCCTTCAACCGCTCGGTGACCCGTTTGCCGCTCTTGCGTTCCACCACGGTGACATCCAGGATGCCGTTGACATCGAGCCGGAAGCTGACCGTCACATCGCTCAGGCCGTCCGGCCGGTTCGGCTTCAGGTCCTCCACCATGAAGTCGCCCAGGAGCACGTTCTGCGAGGCGACCGGGCTCTCGCCTTGATAGACTTTGATATGGATCTGCTCCTGGCCGGGAAAGAGCGTAGAGAAGACCTCGCTCTTCTCCACCGGGATCGTCGTATTGCGATGAATCAACGGCGTAAAGCGATCGGCCTGGAGCCGGCCGCCATAGCCGAACTGCACGGTCTCGATGCCGAGCGAATAGGGCGTCACATCCACCAGGATGGCATCCACCTCCTCGCCCGCGATGATGCCGCCCTGGACGGCCGCGCCCAGCGCCACCGCCGCGTCGGGATCGATCTCGATGTGCGGCTCCTGGCCCATCTGCGAGGTGATCAGCTCCCACACGGCCGGAATGCGCGTCGAGCCGCCGACCAGCAGCACGCGATCTATTTCATTCGGCCGCAGGTGGGCGTCGAGCAGCGCCTTGCGCACCAGCTCCATCGTCCGCCCCAGCAGGTCGGCGATCAGCTCCTCGAACTCGTGGCGCGCCACCTCGCGCTGGATGTGCAGGGGATGCCCCTTGCGATCCTGGGCAATGTATTCCAGCTTGACTTCGGCATAAGGCGCGGAGGAAAGCTCGATCTTGGCCTCCTCGGCCGCGCGCAGCAGACGGGCCCAGGCCTGATGGTGCTCGCGCAGGTTGATGTGATGCTCGTGCTCGAACTCATCGGCGATCATCCCCGCCAGCCGCTCGTCGAAGTCGTCGCCGCCCAGGTAGTTGTCGCCCGCGGTCGCCAGCACGTCCACCACGCCCGAGTGTAGCTCGATGATCGAAACATCGAAGGTGCCGCCGCCCAGGTCGTACACCAGCACCTTCAGGTGTTGATCGCTCCCCAGGCCATAGCCGTAGGCCAGCGCCGACGCGGTCGGTTCGTTGATGATGCGCTCGACGATCAGGCCGGCGATTTCGCCCGCCTCGATGGTTGCCTGGCGTTGTTTTTCGTTGAAATAGGCCGGCACGGTGATCACGGCGCGGCGGACATCCTCTCCCAGCGCCTCCTGAGCGGCCTCGCGGATGGCGGTCAAAATGAAGGCCGAGATCTCCTGCGGGGTGTAAGTCTTGCCCGCCATGGTGACCGTTTCGGCCTTGCCCATCTTGCGCTTGATCGAACGGATGGTGCGTTCGGGCGAAACGACCCACTGATTGCGCGCGGCCGTGCCCACGAGCACCTCGCCGTTCGGCGCGATGCCGACGACCGAGGGCAACAGGCGGCCGCCCTGCACCGGCAACAAGACCGGCGCACCGTTCTGAATCACGGCGAGCACGGAGTTCGTCGTGCCCAGATCAATTCCGATGATTTTATTCGACTGGTTCATATCTCTCTACTTGCTTTCCTCTCGGCTTATTGCCAAACACCTCGTCCGTCGCGCCTCAGTTATCGGCAAGGCTGATGTATCCCGCATCCGATGGCGCCGGCCGGGCCGCCTCCTCGCGCGGCGGGGCTTCGTCGGCGGCGGCCGCCAGACGATTGACCGTCACCTCGGCAAAGCGCAACACGCGCTCGCGCTGGCGATAGCCCTTGCGCAACACCGAGACCACTGCGCCGTCGGGAAGATCGGGCCGCGCCGCGGCCGCCAGCGCCAGGTGCAGATGCGGATCGAACGGCTGCGCTTCGGCCTCGATGGGATAGATGTCGGCGGTGGCCAACAGGGCCAGGAAGCGCGTGCGCACCAGCTCCAGCCCCTGGAGCCACGATTCCACCGCGGTGAGCATTTCTCCCTCGCCGGCCGGCGATTGCGCCGAGGCGGCGCTTGCGGCCATGCCGGGCGGCAGGCCGCGACCCGTCAGCGCCCACCGCAACCGCTGCCAGAAGCCGGGGCCGGCCGACGGGGCGGCGGGGGCGGGTTGCGCCTGGCGATCGTCCGCTTTGGCCCGCCGTTGCGCCAGCCACGCCCGGCCGTTCTCCAGGGCCATTTCGATGCCGTCCAATACCGGCAAAAGGTTCGCAGCGAACTCGCCGCGCGCCTCGGCGCGCAGAGCCGCCGCGCGCTCCTGCTCGTATGCGGCGCGGGCTTCCTGCGTCTGCTCGCGACGGGCCACCACGTCTTGCAACGTGCTCAGCGCGGTCGTCACCTGCTGGTCCTTCATCTCGGCCAGCGCGTTCGACTTGAATTGCGTGCGGTTCAGCCTGGCGAGCGCCTGCGACAGCTCGTCCAGATGGTCCGCCAGCGCCCGCCACTGCTCCTGGCCGGCTTCCTGCCCGGCCAGAAGATCGGCCAGGCGCTCCTCGATGGCCCGGCTCCGGGCCGGGTCGGTCAGATGGCGCAGAAGCGCCTCGACCTGATGGCTGCTCGACTCGATGAGCTCCTGGAGCGCGTCCAGAGTGGCCTGGATGCGCTCCATCTGGCCGGTCATGCGCACCCAATATCCCTGCGCCAGTGATGCGGCCACCGCTGCATCGGCCTCACTGCTTGGGTAGTTCAGGCTCATGGAAATCCTCTTGAATCGAAAGGGTCGCCACCCCTAGCTCCACCGCCAGAGCGATGATATCTTCGCCGTGTACGTCGAGATCATAGGTCAGTTTGCGCCGCCTGGGCAACGCCGGCGGCGGCTGCAACAGGAAAAGATCGGTCTGCGAGCGCGCCTCGGCCGAGCGAATGCGCTCATACGCCGCGCGAATCTCCTGGAACTTCTCCGGCTCGCGCTCGGGCGGATATTCGCGCACCAGACGAAAATAGGCGCGCTTGATCTCCGCTTCGTCGTCCGTGCGTTCCAGGCCGAGCACGGCATAAGGATCGGTTAGCGGTTTGCCGGAAGTCTTCAATGCCATACGATGTCCTGATCAAAGTTTGCCGCCGAGCAGCTCGAGCAGGGCGCGTTGAAGATCGAAATCGGTAAGCAAGCCCTTCATCTCCATGTCGAGCCTTTCGGTGTAGCGCAACACGCCGTTGTCGTGGGCCTTCTGCGCCATGCGAATCGCCTCTTGCAGAAGCTTCGCGGCCTCGCGCTTGCTTTTTTTGTCGTAATACAGCTTGGCTGCTTCAAGGTATTGGACCGCGCCGCTGAGCGGCACCTCGGCGCGGATGCGCCTTTCGAGCTCGGCGCTCAAACCGGGTGCACGGCCCTGCCGCGCGATATGATAAGCCTCCAAGAGGAGGCCGGCGCGCGTATCCTCGACCCACGGCTGTTTCCCCAACTCCAAAGCCTCTTCGATGAACGCGAACGCCCACTCTTCGCCGAACTTGCAGTTCAAACTCTGAGTCGCCTGAGAGAACCAGAAGGCCGGCAACAGGTGGGGGATCTGGCGGACTTCAGGGATCAGCTTCTCCACGACATCGCCGGCCTGGGCATGAAGCAAGTCGTGCAATACCTGGCTGACCACCTCTACATTCTGCGGCGCCGCGCGATACGCCTGCAAGAGATTCTCGCGCGCTTCTTTGTCGCGGCCGACATCCGCCAGCACCGATCCTAACGCCACGAGCAACTTGGGATGGCCGGGCAGCTCCTTGAGGCCGGCTTCCAACACTTCTATGTCGCTGGCGGTCGGTCGTAAGGTGGCAAGGTGAATCGGCGCCAGAATGGAGCGCTTGGTCGTCATGTTGATATAGCCTTCGGCCAAAGCATCGCGCGCCTCGGCATGCGTCGGATCGGCGGCCAGCACCTGGCGCCAGATGGGCATAGGATCGCGATCCCACCGCTCTTCGTAAAGTCGGCCCAGGCGCACCAGCGCTTCCACGTTCTGCGGCTCGATGGCCACGATCTCCTTGAGCTGGCCCTCGGCGGCCTCCTGGCGCCCGGCATCGAGCAGAAAGTCGGCCAGGCGCAGGCGGAGCGCGACGTCGTTGGGCGCATATTTGAGCGCATTGCGCAGGCACGGCTCGACCTCGTCGAACCGGCCGGCCTGTGCGTAGCAGTCGGCCGCGTGGGCCCAGATCGCGGCCACCTGCGCATCGGTCAGGTAATCGGGATGGTCCTCTTTGCGTGGCCGACGCCGGGCCATCTCGCGCCAGGCTTCGGCGGCCGCGACCCAATTTCCCAGCGCCTCTTCGGCCAAAGCCAGATTTTGGGCGATGTGGCGGCTGGGCGCCCATTCGCTGGCCTTGCGCCAATGTTGCACGGCCGACGACCACTTGCCCGCGCGCGCGGCCTCGTAGCCCAGGTGATAATGGGCCAGCGCAACCGTTTCGGCCAGGATGCGATCCTGATTCGAGTTCGCCAGGCGGTCGGCCCGCTGGGCCACCTCCTGCCAACGGCCCGCTTGGGCCAGCTCGATTACCTCTCCGCGCAGGAGGGCGGTCAGGTTCTCTTCCAGCGCCGCGCTGGTCATCCCGGCGCCCTGCACATAGGTCCAGGCGCTGCGCGCGGTTTCGCGATCGTCCTGGCGCAATGCCGCCACGCCCTGATAATAGCGCAGAATGCGCGCGATCGGCCGGCGCATGTTCTGCTCGGCCGCTACCTTGAGCTCCCTGGTCGGCGCCGCGGCGGCGTCGGTACGCATGGCGATCAACGCCTGCCACATCTCAACGCCCTTGCCCAACAATGGCCCTTCGAACGTGATCGGACCGGAACGACCGTTGGAATACACCAGCTTTTCGACGAGGCGAACGGTGTTGAGCTCGGCGGGCAACATGCCGTTGGGGCTCCACGGCCGGCCCACCGCGATGCTCGCCAGCGCGTATAGATAGGCCAAACCGCGACGCGCCGGCTGCTGCTGGGCAACGAGATCCAATTCGGAGAACGCATCATTAAAGCGACCCATCTGCAAGAGGGCAACACCGCGATGAAAATGCAGCTTGGGTGCATCGGGCGTTTCAGCGATCGCGGCCTCCAGACGGCTCAAACGGTTAGACGGAGAATCGCTCTGCATGGCGGCGCGAAAATGCGCCTCGGCGGCCAGTTCGCGCGCGGCCGTCTCCCACGCCGCATCGAGGTGCAATTCGCGCGCCCGCGCAACCTGCTGTAGAGCCTCATCGTAATTCCCGCGGCGCAGGAGCCGCACGCCTTCCTGTAAGATATCGCGCGCCCCCGTCGGCGCGGCCGGAACTACCGTGCCACGACGAATCACCGAGGGAATGATATGTTTCTTCTTTGCCACAAGCTCAAGCCTTCTGTCGGTCTGGTCGAATCTTTTTTGCCGCAGAACTCACGCACTGCTTGCCCGCAGGGGGTCTGCGACTCCCGTTTGGCCGTTTGAAACAACGCTCTCTAACGACGTCAATCGCATATCATATCACTCTTCTATACTTATGACAAATCTCGGTCTTCACCAAAACACATTAAGCAACAAACGCGCACGTGCCAGACACCCGCCCAGGTGCCTGGCACGTGAGAGCACCGCCAGCGCGCCCGACAGGATGTCGGGCGTCCGGCGCGTCATTATCGCTGCCCGTATACGTGCGTATACCGGTGATGCAGCTTCGCCACGTCCTCGGCCGCGATCTCCTCCGGCTGGCCGAGCTGCAACGCCAGCCATACCGTGCGCGCCACATCCTCGGTCATCACCGCGGCCTTGACCGCCGCCTCCGCGTCTTTGCCGATGGTGAAGACGCCGTGGTTCTTCAACAAACAGGCCACGGACCGACCGATGGATTCGACCACCACCTTGCCGATCTCCTCGCCGCCGATCAGCGCGAAGCCGCCGCACGGGATCGGCCCGCCGAACTCGTCGGCCATCGCGGTGAGCACGCACGGAATGGGCCGGCCCAGCGCAGCGAACGCCGTGGCATAGGGCGAATGCGTGTGGACGATCCCGCCCACGTCGGGCCGGTGGCGATAGATGTAGAGGTGGCTGGCCGTGTCGGACGACGGCTTGAGGTTCCCCTCCACGATCCGGCCGTCCAGATCCACGATCACCATGTGTTCGGGCCGCAGCTCGTCGTAGCGCACGCCCGACGGCTTGATCGCCACCAAACCGGTCGCCGGGTCGCGCGCGCTGACATTGCCGCCGGTCCAGGCAACCAGGTTGTTCCTGGGCAGTTCGAGATGTAATCGGTACAGTTGTTCGCGGAGCGGTTCGAGCATCTTACCCTTGGCTTGCGTTTGGATTGCGGCAACGTGTTGCTGCTTTGGCTTGCGGCGGCCCGCCGCCGCTTTCGATCTGAAAGCGGGGACACGTTCCCGCAATCCAAAGCCCCCTATTTATGCCAGTACACGTTCCAGCCCATGTACTTCCCCAACGCTTCGTTGACCGCGGCGGCCACCTGCGAGAGGTTGATGGCCGTATGGTGCTCATAGCCGTTCTCGCAGATATAGCGCAACAGGCCTTGCAGGTTGGGGATACGCGCCACGCCGTAGCCGCCGAAGGTGTCGAGCGGATCGTTGGTCAGCTCGCCCTCGCCCACATAGACCAGGATGCGGCCGGTGTAGTCGTCGGTAGAAACGCGGCAATAGGTGAACGGCTCGGCCTTCACGCGGCCGACCACCGTGCCGTAGGTGTTCTCCTTGCCCACCGTGCCGGCGATGATCGCCTGATAGTCCATCACCATGATGTCTTCGGGCCGGATCGGCGCGGGCGCGAAGACGTCCTTGGGCAGGTTGGAGCAGTGGAAGATGACGCACTTGTCCGGGTCTTCGCCGTAGTTGTTGTTCCAATCCACCAGCGCGCTGGGCCTGCCCGAGGCCAGCGCCATCGCGTACATGCCGATCACCCCGGCGATGTCGGTCTCGCACGCGGAGGGCATCAAGCCGTTGCTCATGATGCTCATCAGCGTGCACGGCACAACGCCGTAGAACTCCTCCATCGCCGTCCAGCATTGCACCGCGCTGGCCACCAACCGGTTCTCGGCCATCCAGTCGTCTATCACCACGCCCAGCCGGGCCATCTTGACCAGCGCATCGGCCGGCGTGTTGCGCACCGGCACGTAGGCCTTGATCTGCTCGACCTTCGCCACGACCTTCGGATCGTTCTCGGCCAGCTTGAGCGCCCGGCCGAACACCTCCGACAGGTCAATGCTCTCCACCGAGATGCCGGCGCGCTCGAACAGCTTCTCGCTGTAGCGCACGGTGATGAACGCGGCCGGCCGCGCGCCGATCACGCCCACGCGCGCGCCGCGCAGGCCCCGCACCACCCGACACGTGGCCGCGAAGTTGCGCAGGTCGGCCCGGAAGGAGGCGCTTTCGGGGTCCACAGTGTGCAGGGTGGTCAACGAGTACTTGACCCCGTACTGGCGCAGGTTGTTGCAGACCGACATCTTGCCGCAGAAGGAGTCGCGGCGGTCGGCCACGGTCATCTTGCCCGCCACGTCGGGGAACGCGTGGATCAACACGGGCACGTCGAGCCCGCTCCAGCGCATGACGTTGGCCACAGCCCGCTCGTCGCCGAAGTTGGGCAGGGTGACGAGCACGCCGTCTATCTCATCGGCGTGCTGCTTGAAGAGGGCGGCGCACTTCTCCGCGTCGCTCACGCTCTCTACGCTGCCGTAGGTCGTGTCTTCGGGGCCGAGGGCAATGGCCTTGATCCCTTCTTCTTCCAACACTTTCAGGATCGTCTGGCGACCGGTTTCACACAGATGCGCCGGGAAGAAGCCCCGGTTGCCGACAATCAGGCCCAATGTGACTGGTTTCATGACATTCACTCCTCGTTTGATGATTGACGCCGATATCCTGGCTGGCTCTGAATGACTTCGATGAACGCGAGCATGTTTTCCAGCGGCACGTCTCCTTCTACCGCGTGCGCGGGCGCGAAGATGTAGCCGCCATCGCGGCCCAGCTCGAGCAGGCGTCGCGTCTCGGCGCGCACGTCGTCGGGCGTGCCGTAGGGCAGGGTGCGTTGGGTCGAAAGGCCGCCGTGGAACGCCAGCCGGCCGCGATAGCGCGGGACGAGGCCGAATACGTTCATCACTTCGGGCTGGAACGGATTGAACAGGTTGAGCCCGATGCCGATCAGGTCGTCGAACAGTTCGTCCACATCGCCGCAGGAGTGAATCGAGACGTACTTGCCGGCCTCTCGCACCGCGGCGTACATCCGCTTGAGCGGCGGCAGGATGAAACGTCGCCAGAGCCGCGGCCCCATCTGCAAGCCGCGCTGCTGGCCCCAATCGTCGCCGAAGTGGACCGCGTCGATGTCGTATTTCAGCGCCTCGCGTACCTGCGCGATGTTGTAGTCTGCGATGGCGTTGAGGAGCTCGTCTACGAAAGCCGGATGGTCGTGGAAGTCCATCAACAGGTTCTGCATCCCGCGCAGCGTCCACGCGCGCTCGTAGAGGGAAAACCCGATCTGAAACACGCGGAACCGATCGCCGTAGCGGCCGATGCGCGTCGGAATGTCGGCGAAGAAGCGCGGATCGAGCGGATCGGGAAAGGTGTAATCGCGCAGGGTGGGCTCGGGCAACACGCATCCCACCACCTGGCCGATGTCCTTGTCCACGCTCCGATCCCAGACCACGCCGAAGACATCCCGGACGCGGTCGTTGCCCAGGTCGGTGAAGAAGCCGATGTCGCTTCCCAGGCCCAGGATGTGGTTGTCGAGCACGTCTTCCAGGTCGGCGCCGGCGTAATGGCTCCGCAGCTTCTCGGCGGCTTCTACGGTGAAGCCGCACGACCAGGGGACGTAGGGCGGCCGTTTGCCGTCGAGGACGGCGCGCACGATGTCGCGTTTGGTCATGGGCATGGCATCTGTATCCGTTTACCGGAGCCGGCGGCTCAACACCGTCTGAATGCCGACAGAGATAACGATGATCAAACCATAAATCAATTGCGTCCAAAAGCCGGTCAACCCGGCCGCGACGATGCCGGCGTTGATCGCGCCGATGATGTAGGATGCCACAAACGTGCCGAAGATCGTGCCGCTGCCGCCGAAGACCGATGTGCCGCCCAGAAAGACGGATGCCAGGGTGTTGAGCAGTTGCCCTTCACCCACCGTGGGCCAGAAATAGGAGACGTCCAGGCTTTGCACCAGCCCGGCGAACGCGGCGAACATGCCGACGATGGCGAAACAGAGCATCTTGATCCGATCCACGTTCACGCCCATCAGCCGGGCACTCTCCACGTTGTCGCCCGTCAGATAGACGTGCGCGCCGAACTTGTGGCGGTTCAGGAGGAACCACATGGCGAGCGCGATCACAATAGTCCAGATGAACTGAGCCGGGATGCGGTCGAACAGCCGGCCGACCAGCAACGCGTCCACGAACGTATGCTTGGAAGGCACCAGCGACTCGCCGTTGCCCCCGCGGATCACCAGCACCACCCCACGCCAGAAGAACTGCGTGCCAAGAGTTGCCACCAGCGAGGGAATGCCCACCTTGGTAATGATCAGGCCGTTGATGCCGCCGGCGATCAGGCCCGCTGCCAGGCAGGCGATGAAAGCGATGATCGGGCTACGAGCCACCGAAAATGTCAGCGCGTAGACCACCATGCCCCACGCCATGATGGACGGGAAAGACAGGTCGATCTCGGCCGTGATGACGACCAGGGTTAACGGGATCGCCATCAGCGCGAAGTAGGGGGTAGTGGACATGAACGCGTTGTAAATCGGGTAGGACAGGAACGTTCGCGGGGAGCCGATCAAAAAGAGCACCCAGACGATCAGCGCGACCGCCACGATGCCGAGCTGTAGCCCAAAACGGCGCACCGTTTGTCCAAGCCAACCGGCCCTGCGTCGGCCGTTGCGCACAGACTGAACCTGAGCAGCTCCGACTTCTGCGTCCATCAGTTCATCCCTTCCCTTTCGCGTTCAATTCGCCGGTCTGCGCCACCCGATAGAGCCGGTCGATCAGCTGATCAGTGATTCGCTACGCCGAAACTCCTCCCGATGTTGATCCGTTGTTCACCGACCTCGGGCCTCACCTCCTTTCTTGCGAAGACCATTTCATGCCCGGCCACCAGGGCAAAGCTATTCTCGCGCTCCGCCCTCGGTCACGCAAAATCATACAACCGTCGTCGTTGTTTGTCAACATATCGCGGCCGATTTCCCGAAAAGCCGGTCGCCGGGTCGCCGGCAACTACGGCCGGACATCCGTGATCCGGTAGATCGCGCCGCCGGCATAATCGGCCACGTAGATCTCGGCCGCCTCGTCTTCGCCGAAGGTCGCGATGCGAAATGCGGTGGCGGCGAGCTGCTGCACCTGCCAGCCGCCGGCCGTATGGCGCAGGCCCCAAATGCGGCCCGAACAGTAGTCGCCGTACAGATACACGCCCTGCAGCCGCGGGAACTGTTGGCCGCGGTAGACCACCCCGCCGGTGATCGAGCAACCCTGAGTGTGATCGTATTCGACGACGGGCAACGTCAGGCCGGCCGTCGGACAGGTGGTCGCGTTGTAGCAGTGGCGGCCCTCCATGATCCGCCAGCCGTAGTTCTGGCCGCCCGGACCGGCCGCCGGCTGGAAATCCACCTCCTCATACTGGTTCTGTCCCACATCGGCAATATAGAGATCGCCGGTCATCCGATCGAACGCAAAGCGCCAGGGGTTGCGCAGCCCCAACGCCCAGATCTCGCCCCGATAGGAAGCCGTCTGGGTGAAGGGGTTGCTCGCGGGAATGGTGTAGGTGATCGGACTCCCCGTCTCCACGTCTATCCGCAGCAGCTTGCCGAGCAGCTCGGCCCCGTTCTGCGCCCGGTTTTGCGGATCGCCCGCCGAGCCGCCATCCCCCATGCCGATGTACAGGTAGCCGTCGGCCGGGCCGAACGCGAGCTGGCCGCCGTTGTGGTTGGCATAGGGCTGTTGGATGGCCAACACGATCTGCTCGCTCGTCGGATCGGCCACATCGGGATCGGCCGTGATCCGATAGCGGCCCACCACCGTGTTGCCGTTGCGATCGGTGTAGTTGACGTAGAAATGGTTGGGCCCGGCGCCGGCGGCCGGAGGGAACGCGATGCTGAGGAGCCCCCGCTCGCCGCAACAGCTCACGCGGTCGGCGATGTCGAGGAAGGGCGCGGGCTGAAGGCCGCCGGCCTTCAGGATCCGCACGCGACCGGCCTGTTCGACCAGAAAGAGCCGGCCGCTGCCATCCCCTGCGTGGGCGATGTGCACCGGCGCGCTGAGCCCGATGGCCACCGGCGTGAAGGCCAGCTCGGGCCAGGCGACGGCCGTCGCAGTCGGCGTGGCCGTGGGCGTGACGCCCGGCGTCGGCGTGTCGGTCGGGGTGGCCGTCGCCGCAGGCGACGGAGTCGCGCTTGCCGTCGGGGTGGCCGTCGCCGCGGTCGTCCACTGCCAGGCGAAGAGATAGCTGGTGTTCGTCCACACCCCGGGGCGGCTGATGCTGCCCAGGCCCATCCCGCTGACGGCATCGGCGGGATGGCCGTCGGCCGGGATCACGCGATAGGCGGGCGCCAGGTTGAACATCGGATAATCGGCCGCGTAAGGTTCGCCGGGCTTGGCCTCGGTCGTGATCGTGGCCAGAAGATCGGAACCATCGGCCGACAAGACGCGTAATTGAACGCCGACCTGCCGCGCCCCCGCGGGGTCGAGGATATCTACGAAGATATGATGCTTGTCCGCGAAAGGCGGTTCGCCCTCGTCAAACCATTGGCCTTTCACCAGCCGCCAATAGCTCTGGCCGGGGGATACGCTCGCCTCGATCAGCACGGTGCCGAGCTGATCGAGCCGCGGATCCCAGAACCGGTCGGCCGGCGTGGCGGTCGGCGTAGCGGTCGCCGTCGGAGTGGGCGTGGGCGTGACGGCCGGCGTCGGGGTGGGCGTGGGGGTAGCTTCCGTGACCGGCGCGACGACCCACTGCCAGACGAAGCCGTAGCTGGTGTGGATGTTCCAGTTGGGCAGCTCGATGCTGCCGAGTCCCATGCCGGTGACCACGTCGGCCGGATTGCCGTCGGCCGGCGCGGCACGATAGGCCGGCGCCACGTGAAACATCGGGAAGTCGGCCGCGTAGAGCTTACCCGGCTGCGCCGCGGTGATGAGCGTGGCGAAGATCTCTCCGGCGTCGAGCGAGGTGATCTGCACCGGTACGCCGACCTGGCGCAGCCCGGCGGCGTCCAACATGTCCACGAAGATGTGGTGTTGACCCTGGAATGGCGGCTCGTTCTCGGCATACCAGACGCCCTTGATGAGCCGCCAGTAGCCCTGGCCCGGCTGCACCGTCGCCGGGATCAAGGTGGTGCCGCGTTGCGTCAAGCGGGGATCCCAAACGCGGTCGCCGGGGATCGTCAGGCGGATCACCAGGGGAAGGTAGACGCGCGTCGGCGTCGGAGAGGCTCCGGTCGCCAGCAAGAAGGTGGGACGCGGGCCGCGCCATCCCCAGAAAGCGGCTGCCAGGATCATCAGGCCGGCCAGAAGGAGGAGCCATTCGATCCGTCGCCGAAATCGCTCGACGATCATCGTATTGCCGGACCCATTGCCGCCGACCACGGATCGCATCAAAAGCGCGGGGCCTCCAATACCCGATCCCATTCTTCGAGCAAGGCGGGCAGATCGTCAATGAGGTTGATTCTTGCGTCCGGAACAATCTGATCGTCTTCCTCGGCGCGAAACGGCGACGCGAGCAAGACCGCCCGCATGCCGATCTTCTGCGGCCCGGCGATGTCCACGTCGAGCCGGTCGCCGACGAAGACCGCTTCGGCCGGGGCAACGTCGAGCCGGTCGAGCGCGTGGCGATAGATCGTGGGGTGGGGCTTGACCATGCCGAACGTGCTGGAGTAGACGCGCACCGGCAGGTACTCCAACAGGCCGAAGCGGGCCAGGTCGGCGTCGTGCAGGGCCGGCGGCCAGAAGGTGTTGGAGACCAACCCCAGGCCGCGGCCCTGTTCGAACAACCTGGCGAGCACCCCGCGCGGATCGCCGTCGACCGGCTTGACGACCGAGGAGATCACCTCGTAATAGGCCGCCAGGCCGGCGTCCCATGCTTTGGCCGTCAGGCGAACGTTGACCGCCTCCAGCCCGTCGCGGATGATCTCTTCGGCCGTGTTGGCGTAGTGGGTACGCCGGGCCTTGGCTTCCATCGCGGCGGCCATGCGGCCGACCGCGCGCACGGCCAGCTCGGGATCGGGCACCCGCGCGCCGGCCCTGGCCGCCGCGGCCAGAAACGCGCGCATCCCTTTGGCGTTCAGCACATCCATCGCATTCTCGGGCGGCTGATCGTAGTGCAACAAGGTACCGCCCAGGTCGAACAGGACTACTTGAATTGCTGGCATCGAACTCCTTCTATTGTGCGGCTCTTCCCAGGTAGGCGCGGATCTTGCGCAGGTTAATGGCCTCCGGTTCAGCCGTGTCCACGATCAGCCGCGGGTCGCTGATGCGCTCGAAACGGCTTCGGTCGCGCTGGAATGTCTCCCAATCGGTCGCCTGGTGCGCCGGCAGGTCGCGCGCCCGGCCTTCCACGCGCTCGCGCAACATGCGCTCGTCGGTACAGATGCATTCGATCAACTTCAGGTCGGCCTTGAGCGCACGGGCGACGGCCTTGACCCGGTCGCGAAAGAGCTGGTAGGCGGCGGGGCTATCTATCACCACCGGCAGGCCCAGGGTCAGGTTGTCGCGCGCCAGCTCGACCAACAACTCGTACGAGAGCGCGCCGGCCAGGCGCTCGGCCTGATCCAGCTTCATCTCGGCCCCCAGCCGCACGACGCAATTTTTGATCGTATCCTTGTCCAGATACACCGCGCGCAGCTCGCGCGCCAGTGCCCGGGCCAGGGTACTCTTGCCCGTGCCCGGAAGGCCGGCGAACACGACGAGCAGCGGATCGTCCATCAGAGCGTGATCCCCAAACGGCCCAGCACGAGCACGAGCGCCGGGGCCACAAAGATCGCGGGCAACAGGTTGGCCGCGCGGATACGCTTGATGTCCAGGAGCAGGAAGCCAATGCTCAAGATCACCACGCCGCCGGTGGCGGTCATCTCCACCACCCACAAGGTTTCGCGCGTCACGCCGCCCAGCGCCGCGCCGAAGAGCAGCGCCAGCAGGCTCAGCGCGGCCTGGAAGCCGAACACCGTCAGCGCGGAAAGGATCACCCCCGCGCCGAGGGAGGCGGCCAGGGCCATGCCGGCAAAGGCGTCCAGGGTCGCCTTGATCGTCAGCAACGTGAAATCGCCCATCAAGCCGTCCTGGATCGAGCCCAGGATCGTCATAGGGCCGACGCAAAATACCAGGCTGGCGGTAATGAAACCTTGCGTGATGGGCGCACGGCCGGCCGGCGCGGCCTGACGTTGGCCGAACCGGGCCTCAAACCAGCGGCCCAACCGCTCCAACCCATCTTCGATGTGCAGCGCCTCCCCGATGATCCCGCCGATGAGCACGCTGAAAAGCGGGATCAGCGCGTTCCTGGTCTGGATCGCCATCGTCATGCCCAGGACCAGGGTCATCAGGCCCAGGCCGCTGAGCACCGTCTGGCGCATCTTTTCGGGGAGGCGGTTGCCCAGGAAAACGCCCGTGCTTGCACCCACGATGACGGTGACGGTGTTGATGAGGGTGCCGGTGATCGGAAAATGCACGTTCGATCTCCTCATATCGTGCCGAGAACAGGCCACGCA
Source organism: Anaerolineae bacterium (assembly GCA_034434235.1). GTDB lineage: Bacteria > Chloroflexota > Anaerolineae > CG2-30-64-16 > CG2-30-64-16 > CAKZKT01. The sequence continues at coordinate 54,047 of DAOTZV010000048.1, read as the reverse complement.
TGAACGCGGATAAACACCGATAAAAACCACAGAATCCGCGTCCACCCGTGTTGATCCGCGGCTCTATTCTCAAAAGACCAGAATCCGCGTCCACCCGTGTTGATCCGCGGCCCTATTCTCAAAAGACCAGAATCCGCATCCACCCGCGTTGATCCGCGGCCCTATTATCATGCGCCGCGTGCGGCATGAACAATTACGCAGAAGCGCCCGGTTTCACGGCGGCGGCCGCCCCCGTGACGACGCGCAGGCGGCCGGGCAACGTGCGAATCTCCAATCGGCGGGCGTCGGTGCGGAACACCTCGCCGTCCAGGTGCACCGGCACGCCGCCGGGCGCCTCGATCACCATCTCGGCCGCCCGCGACGCGCTGACATAGCGTTTCTTGGACAGATGGGTGCCCCGGATCACATGCGGCAACAGCCACAGGGTAACGATCGGGTTGGGCGTGTGGCCGCATACCAGGTCCAGTTCGCCGTCGTCGAGCCGGGCATGGGGCGCCATCTTGAAGCCGCCGCCGGTGCGGCCGCCGTTGGCTACGGAAGCCAGGATCAACGGCCGCGCTTGCGGCGCCGTGCCGTTCTGCGAGATGGCCATCTCCCAGCCGCGGCTATAGCGCGGAATGACGCGCAACACGGCCGACAGGTAGAGCAGAAAGCCGCGCAGCCGGCGCAGCTTCAGGCTCTCGATCAGGGTGGCGGCCTCGAAGCCGGCGCCCAGATGATTGAGGAAGAACTCGCTGCGACCGGCCTCGTCGGTCACCACGCCCAGGTCGACCTGCGTGCGGCGATCCTCCAACAGGATGCGACAGGCGGCTTCGGGATCTCTCTCCGGCAGATCGAGCCGCCAGGCGTAATCGTTGCCGGTGCCGATGGGCACCAGGCCCAACGTGCCGACCGCCTGGCCAGCCTGCCATGCGCCGGTGATCTGGGCCGCCTGGACCAGCCCCTGGAGCGCCTCGTGCGCCGTGCCGTCGCCGCCGACCGACACGACGACATCCCAGCCGGCCAACACGGCTTCGCGCGCCAGCTCGGTGGCGTGGCCGGGCCCGCGCGTTTCGACTATGTCGTAGCGCACTCCGGCCGCGTCGAGCACGCGGCGCACCGGTTCCCTGGCCCGCGCGCCGTTGCCCCGGCCCGACAACGGATTGACGATAACTTTGTAAGTGGGAAGGGTAGTATCTGCCAACTTGTTGCTCGTGTGCCTGGAATTAAGATATAAGAATAGCAGAAGATGGGAAATGAAGCAAGCGCGCCCCCGCATTATAAATTGTAACGCAAGCCTCTGGCTTGCGAAGCCTCTGGCTTGCGCCTCCGCGCTGTAGCACAAGCCGGAGGCTTGTGCTACAGCTACAACTTCAAAACGGACGTCATGCCCCGGCCTGCTTCCTCTTTTCCTCTTCCACCAGCACCCGACGCAACACCTTGCCCACCATCGTCTTCGGTAGCTCCGAGCGAAATTCGATCTGGCGAGGGACCTTGAACGGCGCCAGCCGCTCGAAACACCAACTGGTGATCTCCTCGACCGTGGCCGCTTCGCCGGGCTTGAGCACCACGTAGGCCTTCACCGTCTCTCCGCGCACGGGATCGGGCACGCCGACCGCCACCGCCTCCTGCACCTTGGGATGTTGGAACAGCACCTCTTCCACCTCGCGCGGGATCACCTTCAGGCCGCCGACGTTGATCATGTCCTTCAGGCGATCTACGATGTAGAAATAGCCATCTTCGTCCACGCGGGCGATGTCGCCGGTGCGCAGCCAGCCGTCCGGCGTGATGGCCTTGGCGGTTTCGTCGGGCCGCCGCCAGTAGCCCTTCATCACCTGCGGCCCTTTGACCCACAGCTCGCCTTCTTCGCCCACCGGCTTCTCGACGAGCTTTTCGTAATCCATCACCTTCGCCTCGACATCGGGGAAGGGGATGCCGATGGAGCCGGCCTTGCGGACGCCGTAGATCGGGTTGCAATGGGTCACCGGCGCGGCCTCGGTGAGGCCATAGCCCTCGACCAGCCGGCCGCCCGTGATCTCGCCGAACTTGAGCTGTACTTCCATCGGCAACGGCGCCGATCCGCTGATGCACGCCTTGACCGAGCGCAGGTTGTACTTGCCCACGTCGCGGTGGTTGATGATCCCGATGTACATCGCGGGGACGCCCGGGAACAGGGTGGCGCGCTCCTTGTGGATCGCCTTCATTACGCCATCTATCGGCCTCGGGTTGGGGATGATGATCAGTTGCGCGGCCGAGTAGATCGCCAGGCCCATCGCCACCGTCATGCCGTAGACGTGGAAGAAGGGGATGGCGCCGATCACCCGCTCCTTGCCCTCTTCCAGATCGCGCAGCCAGCGGGCCACCTGGATCGTGTTGACGACCAGGTTGTAATGGGAAAGCATAGCCGCCTTGGGCACGCCGGTGGTGCCGCCGGTATACTGGAAGAGGGCCGTCTCATCGGGGTCAATGGCCACGTCGGGCGGCGCTTCGGGATGCGCGTCGAGCAACGGCCGGAAGCGATAGATCCCCTCGGCCGCGGACACATCGGCCATCAAGCCGTGCGCCCTCAGCGTGCGCTGCGCCAGCACTCGCGTCAGCGGCGTCGCGTAATCGGTCACATCGGTGTAGATGACGCGCCGGATCGCCGTCTGCGCCTGCACCTCCTTCAGCTTCTGCACATAAGGGCTGAGCAGGATGACCGTCTCGGCACCGGCGTCGGCGAACTGTTGCGCCATCTCGCGGCCGGTATAGGTGGGGTTGGTGTTGACGATGATGGCGCCCAGCCGGGCCGCGGCATAGAAGCTGATGACGAACTGGGGCAGGTTCGGCACCATCAGCGCCACGCGATCGCCCTTGCGGACGCCCAGGGCATGCAATGCCGCCGCGCAGCGGTTCACCTGATCGAACAACTGGGCATAGGTGAGCTCGCCACCCAGGGCGAACGGCCCCAGATAGCGCATGACCAGTTTGAGGGCCGGCCGGTCGGGATGCTTGCGCGCGGAATCGGCAAGCATCTGGAAGAGCGGAATACGGGGGTAGACGATAGATGCGGGGACGCCTTGATCGTAGTGTGCCAGCCAGGGCTTTTCCATACAGTCCTCCTTCGTGGGCAAATGTAGACGACCGGATATGCCGACCCCGATGGCCGCGTGCCGTCGGGTGCTTCACGAACGTTGACCTGCTGGAGAGGCGCCGAAGATGCGCCGGACCATGACTGGGAACGGAATGCGCACAAATGAGGCGCGCAAATGAATCAACCAGGGATGATTATACGGGATTCGCGAGAGATGTCAAGCGGTTGGGCGACCGAAGCGGTTGGGCGACCGAGGTCGCAGCTAAGGAGCCTGCGGCTGGGCGTCGGCCTGCGCCGACGGTGCACGCCCACGAAGGTGGGCATCGCGGCGCCGGCGCGCCCCTTAGCCGCGATTTCAATCGCCCGCAACACGCGGCCGCGACACCGACGACGCGCACCCACGCAGGTGGGTGCCGCGGCGCCAGCGCGCCCTTTAGCCGCGATTTCAATCGCCCGCAACACGCGGCCGCGGCGCCGACGACGTGCACCCACGCAGGTGGGTGCCGCGGCGCCAGCGCCCCTTAGCCGCGATTTCAATCGCCCGCAACACTTTGCCAGGGCGTTGGGCCCGTGATATACTTCACACCGGAAACGATTTTACCCCGTTTTTGAAGGAAGCCAGCCATGTCCAAGAGCCCCTTCGCCGTCCATGTCACTCCCGATTGGGAGGCCCTTGTCCGCTGCATCCGCCGCGAAGGCACGCCGCAGCGCGTCCACTACATCGAACTGTTTCTCGACGCCGAGGTCCAGGAGGCGATCTGCCGGCGCTACGACCTGCTCGCCGATCTCGACCCGGCCGACCCCTACTTCGACCTCAAACGCCAGGTGGCCATCCAGCGCTTCCTGGGCTACGACTACGTGCGCTGCGGCGTAGATAGCCTGGAAATGCCGTTGCGTCGGACGCAGATCGAAGATACGGCCGGGCTCCGCCGCGCCGGCGGCCGGGCCTACATGGAGGAACATCGCGGGCCCATCACCAACTGGGCCGAGTTCGAAGCTTATCCCTGGCCCGATCCGCACAAGGTCACCACGCGCAACCTGGAATGGTACGAAAAGAACCTGCCCGACGACATGTGTGTCATCGGCTCCGGCGGCTTTGCCCACTTCGCCGAGTATCTGACCTGGCTCATGGGCTATGAGACCCTTTGCTACGCGCTGTACGACCAGCGCGATCTGGTGGAGGCCATCAGCCGCAAGCTGATCGAGATGTACGACGTGATCGTCCGCCGCATCCTCGAGTTCGAGCGGGTGAAGATCATCTGGGGCAGCGACGACATGGGCTTCAAGACCGGCACGCTGATCAGCCCGAAAGACCTGCGCGCCTACGTGCTCCCCGGACACAAGCGGATGGCCGAATACGCGCATCGGGCCGGCCGGCCTTATCTGCTCCACTCGTGCGGCAACCTCACGGCCATCATGCCCGACCTGATCGAAGACGTTAAGATCGACGCCCGCCATTCGTTCGAGGACACCATCGAAACGGTGATCGAGGCCAAGCGCAAGTACGGCAACCGCATCGCCCTGCTCGGCGGCATTGACGTAGACTTCCTCTGCCGGGCCGACGAAGCGGCCGTTCGCCGTCGCGTGCGGGAGACGCTGGACGCCTGCATGCCGGGGGGCGGCTATTGCCTGGGCACCGGCAACAGCGTGGCCAACTACATCCCGCTCGACAACTACCTGGCGATGCTGGATGAGGGGCGGAGGTATTAGAGATCGGGTATCGGATATTGGCTGCTGCGTTTGACAGGCGGTAGCCTCCTCGCTTATACTAACCTGAGAATCGTCGTCACGTGCCAGGCATCTTGCAGAGTTCCTGGCACGTGAGCGTCGCTCATGTTCAGCGCGCGTTGTGCGCCGACCGGCGCATGAGCAACTGAACAATCAGACTGCAGGCGTCTGGTCGGCGCCGGACGCCTATCTCGCAAAGCCCGGATATACGACGTGCAACAAACGACCTCAACTTCGATCCCTGCCAGCACGGCCGGCGAACGTCGCGTCAAGCTCGTCCTGTTCATGGCCGTCGTCTTCTTCTATTGGATGTGCCTTTATGTCTACGTGCCGACCCTGCCGACTTACGCGCAGACGAAGACCGACAACCTGGCCCTGGTCGGCACGATCCTGGCCCAATACGGCCTGTGGCAGGCGATCGTGCGGCTGCCGATCGGCATCGCGTCCGACTGGATCGGCCGGCGCAAGCCGTTCATCCTGGCCGGGATGATGCTGGCGGCCGCCGGCGCATGGGCCATGGGCTCGGCCGGCGACGCGACCGGCGTGCTGATCGGTCGCGCGATCACCGGCTTGGCGGCCGGCACCTGGGTGCCGCTGGTGGTGGCGTTCAGCAGCCTCTTCCCGCCGGCCGAGGCCGTGCGCGCCAGCTCGCTGCTCACCCTTGTTGGTTCCATCGGCCGCGTCCTGGCGACCTCGAGCAACGGCCCGCTCAACAACCTGGGCGGCTATGGGTTGCCCTTCATGGTCGCGGCCGGCGTGGCCGGCGTGGCCCTGCTGGTGACGGTCGCCGTGCCCGAAAAGCCGTTGCCCGCCAAGCCACCCTCGCTCGACCGGCTGGCCCGCCTGGCCGGCCGCCGCGACGTCCTGCTGCCGTCCCTCCTCAGCGCGGTGGCGCAATACGTCGTGTGGGGCGTCTCGTTCGGCTTCCTGCCCATCCTGGCGAAACAGCTCGGCGCGAACGCGGTCATCTTGAGCCTCTTCACCACCGTCAACCTGCTCTGCTACATCGGCGGCAACCTGACTGCCACCGCGGCCGTCAAGCGCTTCGGCGCGCCGCGCATGGCCTACTTCAGCTTCACGCTGATGGCGCTCGGCACGGTCGGCGCGGCCCTGGCGCCCTCCCTGCCCGCGCTGATGGCCGCCCAGATCTGCCTGGGGATCGCCACCGGCGTCGGCTATCCCGTGCTGATGGGCATGAGCATCGTCTATGTGGCCGAACACGAACGGGCGACCGCCATGGGCCTGCATCAGGCCGTCTACGCGATCGGCATGTTCGCCGGGCCGTGGCTGAGCGGCATCCTGGCTCAGCTCATCGGCATCCGCCCCATGTTCGGCGTCACCGCATTCGCCGCGTTGCTGTTGGGCTTGTTGGGAACGGGCCAGTTCCGGCCCCGGATCGAGAACTAACCAGGATTGACCCGCAAAAGAGGAGTGTGCCATGCTCATCGTCCAGGTTCACGTCCACGTCAAACCCGAATACGTCGACGCGTTCATCGCAGCCACGGTCGAAAACGCGAAGCAGAGCGTACAGGAGCCCGGGATCGCCCGCTTCGACGTCATCCAACAGGCCGACGATCCGACCCGCTTCATCCTGGTCGAGGTGTACCGCACGGCCGACGACCCGGCCCGGCACAAGGAGACGGCGCATTACGCCAGGTGGCGCGACGCCGTCGCGCCGATGATGGCCGAGCCGCGCACCAGCGTCAAATACGTGAACGTCTTCCCCGAAGACGCCGGGTGGTAGTCCGATGCGCTTCGAATTTGCCACCGCCGGCCGCATCCTCTTCGGGCCGGGAACGCTGAAGGAGGCCGGCCCGGCCGCGGCCGGCATGGGCCGCCGCGCGCTGGTCGTGACGGGCCGTTCTTCCGACCGGGCCGGGCCGCTCCTGGCGGCTCTGGCCGCCGCGGGCGTAGCGCACATCGTCTTCCCCATCGCGGCCGAGCCGACCACCGACATGATCCGGGACGGCCATCGGCTGGCGCGGGCCGAGGCGTGCGATCTGGTGATCGGCTTCGGCGGCGGGAGCGCCATAGATGCGGCCAAGGCCATCGCCACGCTGGTCGCCAACGGCGGCGACCCGCTGGACTACATGGAGGGGATCGGCGCGGGCAAGCCATTGACGCGGCCGGCGCTGCCGATCATCGCCGTCCCCACCACCGCGGGCACGGGCGCAGAGGTCACGCGCAACGCGGTGATCGCCTCGCCGGAACATCGCGTCAAGGCCTCGTTGCGCAGCCCGCACATGTTGCCGCGGCTGGCGCTCGTGGACCCCGAGCTGACACACTCCCTGCCGCCGGAGGTCACCGCGGCCACCGGGTTAGACGCCCTGACGCAGCTCATCGAGCCGTTCGTCTCGCACCGGGCCAACCCGCTGACCGACGCGTTTTGCCGGGAGGGGATCGGCCGCGCGGCCCGCTCGCTGCGCCGCGCGTGGGCGCACGGCGACGATGCGGCCGCGCGCGAGGACATGGCGCTTGCCTCCCTGCTCGGCGGGCTGGCGCTGGCGAACGCCGGGCTGGGCGCGGTGCACGGCATCGCCGCGCCGCTGTGCGGCATGTTCCCCGCGCCGCACGGCGCGGCGTGTGCTGCGCTGTTGCCGCACGTGATGGCGGCCAACATCCGCGCTCTGCGGGCGCGGCAACCCGACCACCCGGCGCTTATCCGTTATGTCGAGCTCGCCCGACTGCTCACCGGTCGGTCCGACGCGACCGCCGACGACGGCGTCGGCTGGATCGCCGCGCTATGCCGAGACCTGGGGGTGCGCGGCCTGGCGGCCCACGGCGTCGCGCCGGCCGACTTCCCCGTGCTGGCCGCGAAGGCGATGCAGGCGTCCAGCATGAAGGCGAACCCGATCGCGTTGACAGAGGAAGAGTTGTGGGCCATACTGAAAGAGGCGCTATAGGTGATGTCCGACCATTTGTGGTAACTAGGATAGCCCCCTTGAGGGGGCTTGCGCTTTGTAGCCAGCTTGCGGCCCGCATGGGCTGCGTGCTTCAGCTCCTGGTGGGCCAGCATGACGAGACGGCTAACATGGTAATCTCACATTGTCGAGGTAGTGTATGACCGTGAGACCGATACCCTTGGTCAGTTGCGGGGCCTGCTCTTGCGAAATATCAGCTCGGTCACCCCATCCACCACGTATCCCGGAATCGCGCCCACCTGCTCGTACCCCAGCCGACGATAGAACGCCTGCGCCGCGCGGTTGAAGTCGGAGACCAACAGAAAGACATCGCGAGAGGTCGCGAACAGCGCGGCCTCGGCGTGCTCCATCAGCGCCCGGCCCACCCCGCGGCTGCGCGCCCACGGCTGCACGCCGATCAGCATGATGTAGCCGCTGCGCGCGAAGGCCCCACGCGCCACGTACCAGATGAACCCGGCGATCGCGGCGTCTTCCTCGGCCACGGCGATCGTCGCGTCCCCGGCCAGGCCGTCGGCCAGGCGTCGCGCGGCGCTCGCCTCGGTGACGCCGTAGCGCTGCCAGAGCGGATCGCCGGCCATCAACTGCGCCAGCGCGGGCACATCGGCAGGGGTCGCCGGCCGGATCTTCATCCGCGTTGCTCCGACAAGAGCGCCACGGCCAGGCGCACCGCGCCCTGCGCCGGCTCGACAACCGGCGTGACGGGATCGAGCGCCAGGTGGCGTTCGGCGGCCGCGGCCAGGAACGCCGCCCGCGCCTGGCGGCCGTGGACGACCACGCCGCCGGCGAGCGCAGTCGGAGTGGGCGCGGGCAACGCGAGGCGACGCACCACCGCTTCTACCGTGAGCGCCAGATCGCGGCCGGCCTGGCGCAAGATCTCCAGCGCCACACCGTCCCCGGCGGCCGCGGCCGCATCCACCAGCCGCGCCAGCGCCGCGATCTCGCTCGTATCGGCGCCCTGCCGATACACCCGGCCCACCAGATCGGTCGGCGAGGCCAATCCCCAGTGGGCCAACACGGCCTCGGTCAGCGCGGTGGCCGGGCCGCGGCCGTCGAACGCGGCCATCACCGCGCGCAACGCCGCCAGGCCGATGGCATAGCCGCTCCCCTCATCGCCCAGGATGTGGCCCCAGCCACCGGCACGCGCCATCGCTCCCGAGGGGTGACGGCCGAAGACGATGGAGCCGGTGCCGGAGATGAGCGCGACGCCCCAGCCGGCGGGCGTGCCGGCCGCCAGCACGATCTCCGCGTCGTTGGCGATGATGACCGCCGCGGCGCCGAACCGGCCGGCCGCCCACCCTTCGAACAGCGCCCGGTCTTCGGGCCGATCCACGCCCGCCAATCCCAGGCACACGGCCGCCACGGGGCCGGGAGTCATCCCCGCGTCGGCAAACGCGGCGGCAATGGCGGCATCGAGCGCGGCCCAGGCCGCCTCCGCGCCGATGTTCTGGTAGTTGGACGACCCCGCCGCTCCCCGCCCCATCACGCGGCCGGCCGCATCGGCCAACAGCGCCAGTGTCTTGCTCCCCCCGCCGTCCAGGCCAAGGAGCAACGTGGTCGAAGCAATAGAGTCGTGCATATGAGATGTAGGGTGTGAAACGTGAAACGTCAAACGTAAACACGTGAACACGTAAACACGTGAACACCTGCTCACGTGAACACCCGCGAGCCCGGCGTAATACTGCCCAACACGACCGCCCGCCGCGCGCCGGTGGCCGCGGGCAGGTTGCCGGGCCGGCCGTGCCAGGTCTCGTAGGCCAGGACGGCGAACGCGACCGCCTCTTTGGCATCGGCCGGCAAGCCCAGCTCGTCCGATGGGATGACGCGCGCGGTCGGCAGCTCCGCGCGCAGGAACGCCATCACCATCGGATTGCGGGCGCCGCCGCCGCTGACGATCACCTCGTCGGGGAGCCGCGGCAGGAAGTCGCGATACGCCTGGGCGATGGAACGCGCGGTGAACGCGGTCAGGGTCGCGACGATGTCGCACGGCGCCAGGCCGGCCGCCTCGGCCCGCTCCCACACGCGGGCGCCGAACTGCACGCCGAACAGCTCGCGGCCGGTGGTCTTCGGCGGCGGCTGCTTCAGATATGGCTCGGCCATCAGCCCGGCCAACAGCGCCTCGTCCACGCGGCCCTGCGCCGCCAGCGCGCCGTCCCGGTCATACGCCCACGCGCCGGCCGTGGCCCGGCCGGCCGCATAGTCAATCAGCATGTTGCCGGGGCCGGTATCGAATGCGATGACCTCGCCCTGCCCCCCTGGCCCCCGTCCTCCGCCCCCCTGACCCCCCAATGTTGGGGGGAACGGGGGGCTGTTGGGGGGAACGGGGGGCAAGGATGGGGGCAGGTACGTTACATTGGCGATCCCGCCGATGTTCTGCACCGCGCGCGCCAGGGTCGGATGGGCAAAAAGGAGCTGATCGAGATAAGGCACGAGGGGCGCGCCCTGGCCGCCGGCCGCCATGTCGCGCGTGCGGAAGTTGCTGATCGTCGTGATGCCGGTGAGCTCCGCGATGACGGCCGGCTCGCCCAGTTGCAGCGTGGACGCGTCGGGCCCGGCCGGGATGTGCCAGACTGTCTGGCCGTGGCTGCCGATCAGGTCCACCTGGTCGGGCCGCAAGCCGGCCGCGGCAATGGCCGCCAGCGCGGCCTCCGCGAAAGCGCGGCCCAGGCGGAAGTTCAGGCGACACAGGCGATCTACCGCACCGGTCTCCGGCCGAAACGCGGCGAAGATCTCGGCGCGCAGCTCCGGCGGGTGCGGGACGGCCACGTGCTTCAGCAACCTCCAGCCGAGCGCGGGCGGCGCGCCCCACAGCTCGACCACCGCGGCATCGGTCCCATCGGCCGAGGTCCCCGACATCAGGCCGACGACGATCATAGCGCCTCCACGATGGCGCGATGCAGCACCACCCGAAAGCCCAGGATGCCGGCCGCGTCCCGGCCATAGTAGACGCGGTTGGTGCAGACCGCCACGACCAGGTCTCGTTCGGGATCCATCCACAGCGACGTGCCGGTGAAGCCGGTGTGGCCGAACGCCCGCTGGCTGAACGGATGGCCGCTCGCCTCCGGGTCGGCCGACCAGAGCGCGAAGCCGAGCCCGCGCCGCGTGGCGCCGTCCTGCGCCTGGACGCGGGTCATCTCGGCGATGGTGGAGGGACGAAGGAGGGGAGGGCGTGAAGCGTCAAACGTCAAGAAGGAGTCGCCAAAGGCGGCCAGGTCGTGCGCGGTGGCGAAGAGGCCGGCATGACCCGCTATTCCGCCCAGGCCCGCGGCGTTCTCGTCGTGCACCTCGCCGATGAGGCGGCGACCGCGCCAGGCGCAGAATTCGGTGGGCGCGATGTTCAGGGATTGGGGGTTGGGGATTGGGGAGGGGGAACCCAGGTACCTGATGCCTGGCACCCCAAGCGGCGCCGTCACCCGCGATCGCACCGCCTCATCCAGGCGCGAGCCGGTCAACCGCTCGATCGCCATCCCCAACAGGATCAGGCCGATGTCGCTGTAGATCACGCGCGCGGCGATCGGATAGGAGAAGTAGGTGCTCAGCGCGGCGCGCCGCGCGGCCTCGGCGCTTCCCTCCCGATAAAACGGCCGCCACGCCGGCAGGCCCGATGTGTGCGTCAACAGATGGCGGAAGGTGACGCGGCCGGCATCCACGCTGGTCGTAGCGGGCGCCGCACCTTCGGCCCAGGCGACGGTCACCAGCTCGCCCGGCCGCAGCGGATCGTCATACGGCCGGATGGGCCGTTCGCCGCTGAATTCCGGCAACACGGTCGCCGCCGGTTGATCCAGCTCCACCCGGCCCTCCTCGACCAGCGTCATAAACGCGGTGACCACGAACAGCTTGGTCACCGACGCCAGGTCGAACAGCGTCTCGGTCGTGGTCGGCCGCGTCCGCGTCTCCTCGTCCAGCCAGCCGTAGGCGGCCGACCAGAGCACCTCGCCCCCCTGCCGCACCTCGACCTGCGCGGCCGGAAACACGCGGCCCAGCGCATCGCGCACGATGGCTTCGGCACAGGAAAAGTCGCGCTGCATGGGACTCCTTTGGGAGAGCGCCCTACGCCAGCGTCTTCGCCATCATCCAATACTCCCGGAACGGCTTGAAGCCGAACTTCGCGTAGAAGCCGATGATGCTGGTCCAATCAATCACGCAGCCGCGCACCCCGCGGTCGCGCATATGGCGCAGCGCGGCGTCCATCAGCGCCGCGCCGTAGCCCTGGCCGTGGCGGTCCCAGCTCACGCCGACCGAGCCGAGCTGGCCCCAGGGCCGGGGAAGGCCGTAAGGAAAGAAGCGATCGAGCGGCCGCACCGAATCCTCGAACGTGAGCTGGCAGAAGCCCTCGACCCCGCGCTCGCTCCACAGCAGCACGTAGTCGGAGATGCGGCCGCCTTCGGCCAGGTGACACTCGGCCTCGAAGCGCCAGCGGCCGGGGAACTCACGGCGGAGGAAGCTCAACAGCGCGTCCACGTCGCCCTCCTGGGCCGGCCGGCCGTGCACTCCGGTCGCTTTCAGCGCGGCCGGCGGCGTTATATAGTGCGCCAGGTCGTGCGCCACATCCCAGGCGCGCTCGTGGCCGGCCGAAGCCGCATAGCCGCGGCGGCCGAAGAAGGCCTCGGTTCCCAGTTGCACGGGCAACCCGGCCGCGAACGGATGGATGCTGCCGCCGAGCCGCGCGCGCCGACAGCCGCGCTCGACCAACCAGCCCTCGGCCCACGCCAGCAGCGCCGAGCCGATGCCGCGACGCTGGAAGTCGGGGTGCACGGCGATGGCGTCCAGCCAGCCGGCGTCGGCCGGCGAGACGCTGGGATCGTCGGGCATGTACGAGGCCAGCACAAAGCCGACCGGTCGGCCCCCTTCCAGCGCCAACATGCCCGCCTGCACCACCCCGGCCACCGGCGCCGTGTTATAGCGCATCGCCCGCTCGCTGATCGCCAGCTCCGCGCCGCACGCCGCGTTCCACAGCCCCGTCGCCGCCGCAACCTGCCCCGCATCAGCAAACACAAACGGCTGCAACTCCATATCCCCCTCCTCTGTCGGTGCTCACGTGCTCACGTGCTCACGTGCTCACGTTTTACGTTTCACGTTTCACGTTTCACCTCCTCCGCCGCGCGGCGGAACTCGCTCATCTCCACCACGCGACGGGTGAGCCGCGACTCCTCGGCCGCGAACGCCATCAGGTGGCTCTCCAGCGAGGCGCGGCCGCTGGTGAGCGGCGCTTCTTCTCCGCGCAGCGCGCGCAGGAAGCTGCGCACCACCCCGAAGTCGCCGCCGCCGTGGCCGCTCGCGGCCGCCGGGATCTCGACCTGCTCGGTGCGGTTGGTCACGTGATCGTGGATCTCCAGCCAGCCGTTGTGATAGTCGAACTTGCCTCGCAGGGTGGCGCGCGTGCCGTCGTAGCGCATCGTGCGCGACTCCTCGTAGGAATGGCCGTGCATGAAGAGCACCACCGTCGTGCCGCCGGGGAACTCCATGTTCACCGTCTGCGTATCCACCACATCGTTGTCGCAATGATACACGCACCGGCCATACGGCCCGGTCTCCAGCGCGCGCCGCCGCGCCTCCAGGCTGGTATCCTCGCTGATGACCGAGATCGGCCAGCCGGTGTAGTTCGGGATCAGGTAGATGCGCCGCGCGTCCCAGGGGCATTGCTCCGCGACGGGACAGCCGTCGGTGCAGCGCAACGGCGCGCCGGGGGGCGCGTTCTCGGGCCGGTAGTGGATGAGCGAGCCGAACGATTGCAGCCGCTCGACTTCGCGGCCCAGGTTCCAGTACAGGATGTCCATGTCATGGCAACACTTCGCCAGGATCATCGGGCTGGAAGTGGCGAAGTTGCGCCAGTTGCCGCGCACGAAGCTGTGCGCCATGTGCCAGTAGACGACGTTCTCGCGATGCTCCACCGTGACGATCTCGCCGAGCCGGCCCGACGCCAGGACCTCGTGCAACGTGGCGAAGAACGGCGTGTAGCGCAACACATGGCACACCTGGAGCAGCCGGCCCTTCCGCTCGGCCGTCTGCACCAGCTCGACGACGTGGTTCAGCCGCTCGGCCATCGGCTTCTCCAGCAGCACGTCGTAGCCGGCCTCCAGTGCGGCCATGGTCGAGGGATAATGCGTCTGATCCTGGGTCATGTTGAACAGCGCGTCGGCGATCCGTCCTTTGGCAAGCAGATCTTCCCAGGTGGCGAACTGCCGCTCGGCCGGAATGCCGTGCGCGCGGGCGAAGCGCTCGCGGCGGGCCTCGTTGGGCTCGGCCACGGCCACGAACTTCAACTCATCGGGATATTGCAGCGCGTACGGCCCGTAGCTAAAATAGCCGCGCGAACCGGCGCCCAACAGAACAGCAGTGATCGGTTTGGTCATGATTTGTGCTCCAGAAACGTCTATTTGCGCCCACCAATACAAAACGAAATTTATTTCGTCTTGCCTTGTAAGGCGAAATTTATTTCGCCTTACAGGGAGGGCGAAATAAATTTCGCCTTACAAGGAAACAAACGGCGCTCAGCGCCGCGGTGATGGCGAACGCCGTCCACATGAATTGAAAGCCGCGCCACTGGACGAACGTCCCGCCCAGGTACAATCCCACCAGTTGGCCGGCGGCCGAAACGGTGTTGAACAGGCCGCTGTTAGCCCCGCGCGTGTCCTCGCCGCCGAACTCCACCGCAAACGTCATGGCGTTCGCCGTGTAGCTGCCGAAGGTGATCCCGCGCGCCACCTGGACGACGAGCAACGTCGCCAGCGCGCCGGCCAACAGCAGATAGCCGAGCATCACCAGGCCGGCGCCGAATCCGCCGGCCGCCAACAATGCGGCCCGGCCGAACACATCCGAAAGCCGCCCCGACAGGAGCATCGCCGGCGCCTCGATCAGCCCGGCCAACCCCCACAGGCTGCTGATCGCGGTCTTGGCGTAGCCGAGCGATGCCATGTAGTTCGGCCACATCGAAGCCTGGCCGTTCCACGTCATCTGCCAGAGAAAGACGCCGGCCAGAAAGGACAACGGAAGGCCCGGCCGCAGGAGCAAGGCGGGAACGCGCCAGGGGAAAGCCGATGTGCGGAGAACCGACGGCCGGCCCGGGCGGATCGCTTCCCCGCGCACGGGACCGGCCGCCGGCTTCTCGTGCAAGAACAGGGCGATCAGCGCGGCCAGTGCATACAGGGCCGCGGCCGCCAGGAAAGGCACGCGCAGCGATGCGGCGTCGGCCAGCCGGCCGCCGATCAGCGCGCCGCCGGCGAACGCCAGCGAGCCGGCCCCGCGATAGAGGCCCATGCGTTGGCCGCGGCCGCCGCTCTTCGCCAGCAGATCGCCCATCAGCGCCAGGCTGGCCGTGGCGTAGGCCGCCAACAGGCCGGCCTCGCCGAGGCGCACGGCCCACGCCGCCTCGAAGGAGAGCGCCCGGCTCAACAAAAAGTAGGCTACCGCGCCGCCCGCCAGGCCGCCCACCACCAACGGCTTGCGTCGGCCCAGGCGATCGGAGAGGCGGCCCCATCCGTAGCTGCTCGCCAACGTGACCGCCGCCGTGGTCGCCAGGATAAGCGCGATCCGGCCGTAGTCGGCACCCAACGACTGCAGATAGAGGGTCAACAGCGGCCCGCTGACGCCGATCGCGGCGTAGACCAGGACGATGATGACCGTCAGGAGAACAATGCTGTTCAAAGGCGATGCTCGAAAAGTTTCGGCTTGCGGCGCTCTGGCGCCGCTTTGGCTTGCGCCAGGCGGGCCGCCCTACGCCAGGTAGTCTTCCCGCATCTTTTCCAGGCGCGCCACGCTGTCGCGGAAGCCGCCCGGCCGGCTGCGCGCATGCCACAGCTCGCGATACTCGGCGATCAGCCGCCGGGCATCGTTGGCGAGGGCCGTGCGCAGCTCGGCGTTCTCCTTCCCGTCCGCCTTGCCCAACATCCAAAGCCCGCGATGGACGCCGTGGCGCAACATCCGGGACGCCCAGGCGAACTCTCGCCGGATCAGGTCGGCGTCGGGCCGCCGCGACGCCATGTGGGACATACGGGTCTCGATCGAGACGATCTCGTCGTCGGCCGCCAGAAGCCCCTCGGCCGTCAGATCGGGGAAGCGCTGCCGATTGGCGATGAACTGCGCGTAGGTGAGCTGCAACAGCCGCGCCAGGATCGTCGCATTGTGCACCTCGGCCCCTACGTACAGATAGGCGTTGCCCAGGTCATAGGCAATGCGCCCCGTCACGCCGGTCGGGTCCGCGAACGCGTAGACGCTGATCGCCAGCGCCATGTCGAGGTCGAGGTTCTCATCACATGCCCAGGAAACGCCCGCGCCGTAGGCAAAGCCCAGATAGCTCACCGGCAACGGCTGCCAGTGGCCGGCATCGCCCCAATCGGTGTTGAGATAGCCGATCGCGCCGTGCTTGAGGCCATTGATCGCCGCGTTGCGCAGATTGGCGAGCGCGCTATCCGTGCGGCCGGCGATGGTGTTCCAGGTGCCGGTGCCGGGACAGACGTAGAACGGCACGCCCGACGCCGCAAAGCGCGCGCCGTGCTCGTCGAACGGATGGTCGGGCTGATAGCCCCACTCCAGGGCGATCACATCGCGCGGCAGCTCGGGCACCAGCTCGGGGTGCTCCATGATGATGTCGCCCCAGAACTGCATGGTGCGACCGCGCGCTTTGACCTCGCGGTAGATCTTCAGGAGGAAATCCAGATAGACCCGGCCCGCGCCGAGCTTTTCCACCGCTTCCCGCGAGCGCCCCTGGCCCAGATCAATCGTCTCGTCGCACCCCACGTTGAACTGCCGGCTGGAGAAGTGCGGCAACAGCTCATCGTACAGGCTGCGCACCAGCTCGATGCTCCCGGGATCGAGCGGGCAGAGGCTGAGCGGGACGTCATAATGCCCCCAGCGCGTGTCGCAGCCGTCGGGCGCCTCGGCCAGGTGCCGATAGCGATCGTGGATCAACCAGCGGGTCATATGGCCGAACGAGTTCTGATTCGGCACCAGCTCGATGAAGCGCTCCCGACAATACGCGTCGAGCGCCAGGATCTCCTCGCCCGTGAACGGCGACGCCTCGGCCCATACCTCCGGGTGGTTGCGATAGGCAAAGGTATGCTCGGTGTACAACTGGAGCTGGTTGATCTTCCAGGAGGCCAACAGATCGACCAGATCCAACAGGGTTTGCATCGTCGGCACCCGATCTCGACTGACATCGAGCATGACCCCGCGATTGGGGAAATCGGGCCAATCCGAGATGCGCAGGGCGGGGAGCCAGGGAGGGGTGGCCGCGACCTGGGCTTCGCTCGCGCTGGGCCAGCCCAACGGCCAGCCGGGCCAATCCGACGCGCGGCGCCGCGCCGACGGCACTTCGCGTTTGCTGGCCGGCTCCAGGAGCTGGATCAATGTGCACACGGCGTAGAAGATGCCGGCCGGCGTGCTGGCCACCGCGTGGATGTTTTCGGGGGTGATGGTCAGCTCGTAGCCTTGTGGGTGGCGCGTGCCCGATTCGACGACGCTCAAAGTCGCGCCGATCTGCTCGTGAGGCACCGTGTTGCCGGCGACGATCTCCCAGCGGACGCCGGCCTTTTCCTGAAGGGCCGCCTGCAGGCGAAGCGCGCTGAAACGCAAAGCGGCCGGTTCGGGGCCGTCCAGGACGATCAGGCGCGCAGGCGCCACCGGCAAATAACCGCCCGTGATCGTCACGCGTCGCGGTTGGGGGAGCAACAAGAGATCAGGCATGGAGAACCTCGGAAAGAAGGAACCCGGTACAGGGTAGGGGCGCACGGTGTACGCCCTGCGGCCGTACGCCCCTACGATCATCCCGGCGCTGATGCCCCGCGGCCGGGGCGGGCCGCAGCGCATCAGGCCGGTCGAGCCGCTATCACTTCGGCTTGATGCGGCCGTCGAAGATCATGACCACGATCGGGTTGTCGCCGTACAGCGCGTTCTTCCAGATCGGATCGGTATCGGCCGGCGCGTCGGCCAGGCGCTTGTTCAGCAGCGGGCTGTTGCCGTAGCGCTCCCACAGCGGGACGATCGGCAGCAGTTGGTTGAAGACGGCCGCCGCAGTGGCCACCTTCTCCTTCTGCGCGTTCACGTCCAACCCTTCGGCCGCCTGCACCACGATCTTCTCCAGGTCCACTTCCTTGCCGTCAATCGTCTGCTTCATCGGGAAGTTCATGCCCTTGCCCTGAGTGGAGCCGACGTAGTTGTGGGTGAAGAGGTCCTGGACGAACGCGAAGTGCGGATGCGGGTTGCCCGCGCCCCAGGCGCGGATCGCCATCTGGAACTTGCCCTGGTTGACGTCGGTCGGATGCTGCTGGAAGTTGACCCCGCGCACGGTCGTCTTGATGCCGAACTTGTTGAGCTGCTCGGCCAGGTTCTCGGCCGCAGCCGACCAGTCGGCGAACTCGGCCGGCACGCTGAGCTCGAACTCCAGCTTCTTGCCCTTGTCATCCAGCCAGATGCCGTCGCTGCCCTTCTTGAACCCGATCTTGGTGAGGATCTCCTCGGCCTTCTTCGGGTTGTAGTCGTAGACGATCAGCTTGTCTATCTGCTCCTTGGAGAGCCACAGGTTCAGCATGTTGTCGCTGAAGCCGGTCAGGTACTTCGGCGCCTTGCCCGACTCGCCCAGCGACACCTTGCCGTTCTCGTCGCGGTTGACCGCATACGCCACGGCCTGGCGGAACTCGGGCCGGCTGAACGGATAGATGTCCTGGTTGAAGTAGATGGCCGGGCCAGAGTAGGTGGGCGCGCGGGTGATGCGGATGCCCATGTCCTTGTACTGCTTCTCGGTGGCGGTGGGGAAGCCATGCGTGGCATAGTCCACGTCGCCGGCCAACACCAACGGGGTCACCACCGGGGTCTCGCCGTTGTAGAGCACCACCTTGTCGAAGGCGATCTTGTCGGCCAGGTAGCCCTTCGGGTTCTTCACCAGGGTGAGCTGCGCCTCGGTGATGGACTTCAGGTCCAGGTCGAAGGGGCCGTTGACGATCAGCTTCTCGGGCCGCAGCTCGGTCGCCTTCTGCACCAGCGCCTTCCACTCGTCGCTGTCGGCGCCCTTCTTGGCCTCGACCAGCTTGGCCACCTCGTCGGCGATCGCGCCATAGGTGGCGGCCGAGCGATAGTGCTCCAACAGCACGTAGCGTTCGACGACGGTGGAGGGGGTGCTCATGTGGAATTCGACCGTGTAGTCGTCGGTGGCCTTGACGGTATCCACGTACTTGAAGACGGTCCACTTGAACAGGCGGCCCATGTTAAAGGTGGCCACCACGTCCTTGGCGGTGAAATCCTTGCCGTCGGACCACTTCAGGCCCTTGCGGACGTTGAGGACGAACTTGTCGGGCGGCTGGAAGGCCCACTTCTCGGCGGCCAGCGGCAGCCACTTGCCCTCGCCCCAGTAGTAGCGGGCGCCGGGCAGCTCCAGCAGGTCCCAGTAGATGGCGATGCCGTTCGGGATGCCGGCCGTCACAAAGGAGTTGAGATGGCCCTTCGGCGGCACCTCATACGGGAACGCGCCGTGATACTCCTTGGGGGCCGCCGCCTTGGTCGGCTCAGGAGCCTTGGTCGGTTCCGGAGCCTTCGTCGGCGCCGGGGCCTTCGTCGGCTCAGGAGCCTTGGTCGGTTCCGGGGCCTTCGTCGGCTCGGCCTTGGCGGGCGCGGCCGGCGCAGGCGCCGGAGTCGCAGCCGGAGCGCAGGCGGTGAGCACGAAGGTCACCACCAGCGCCAGTGCCAACAGACGATACAGCTTAGACATGGCTTTCCTCCTTAGAAAGATGGGTCAAATTGGCGAAAATACACCGATGCAAACCGACGGTCAAATGCCTCATCGTTCCCTGCAATCACCTCCTTTCGTGTGTTCAGCCGACGCCCTGCTTCAGCCGCTCCATCAGCTCGCGGGCCTTGGCGGGCGTATCGGCCTCGACGAAGAGACGCAACACGGGCTCGGTGCCCGAGAAACGCACCAGGGCCCAGTTGTCGTTCGCCAGATAGAACTTGGTGCCGTCCATCTGGGAGATGCGCACGATCGGCTCGTCGCCGATCCGCTCGGAGAACAGCGCGGCCAGGCGCTTCGGCACGGCCACGCGCATCTCGGGGGTGGCCGGCAAGGCCTCCTCGAGCGTGTACAACCGGCCGGTGATGCCGTAGATCCGTTCGAGCAACGCCGAGATGTGCTCGCCGGTCTTCGCCAGCATCTCCACGATCAGCGCGGCGGCAAAGATGCCGTCTTTCCCCAGGATGTGGCCGCGCAACGTCAGGCCGCCGGAAGATTCGCCGCCCAACAGGGCCTGGTGGGCCACCATGCCGGCCGCGATGTGCTTGAAGCCGACGGGCACCTCCACGCATTTCTCGCCGAAGTGCCGCGCCAGGCGATCCAGCAGGTGGGTGGTGGCCAGGTTGCGCACCACGCCCCCGCGCTCCCCGCGCACCTCGTGCGCGTACCAGTAGACCAACAACAGGATGTCGTTGACCGTGACGTAGCGCCCCTGCTCATCCAGGATGGCGATCCGGTCGGCGTCGCCGTCGGTCGCCAGGCCCAGATCGTACCGCCCCTCCACGACCTGCGTCTGCAAGAGGCGCAGCGCGTCCAGGTTGGGCGCGGGCGAACGGCCGCCGAAGAGCGGATCGTGCCGCTCGTGGATGAACGTGACGCGACAGCGCGCCTCGGTCAAAACGATCCCCAAGGTGAGCTGGCTCACCCCGTACATCGGGTCCACCACCACCCGCAGGCCGGCCTCGCGGATCGCGGCCAGATCAATCAGCCGTTCGACCGCGTCCACGTAGTCGTTGGTGAAGTCGCGGCGTTTCACCACGCCGGCCGCCAACGCCAGATCGAGCTCCAGCTTGACCACGTCGGCCGGCGTCAGCCGGTTCGCCTCGGCCTCGATCGCGCGCGTCTCGTCATCGAGCAGCAGGCTGCCGTCGCCGCGAAACACCTTCAGGCCGTTCCATTCCGGCGGATTGTGGCTTGCCGTGAACGCCAGGCCATATGCCGCATTCAGGCGGGCCGTCGCGTAAGTGATCAACGGCGTGGGCGCCTCTTCGGGCAACAGGATCACCGGAATGTTGTTGCCGGCGAACACCTCGGCCGCGGCCTCGGCCGCCTGCCGGGACAGGAAACGCCGATCGAAGCCGATCAGCACCCCGCGGCCCTCTTCCGCGCGACGGGTGACGGCATTGGCGAGCGCCTGCGTCAACCGGCGCACGTTGTGCAGCGTGAACCCCTCGCCGATCACCGCCCGCCAGCCGCCCGTGCCGAAGGCGATCTGGTTCTCCTCCTCGTGGCGCCGCGGCCGGAAGAGCCGCTTCTGGAGGATGAACTCGGCCTGCGCCAGGTCTTCGGCGGTGTTGATCCCCTGTACCTCGTCCTGATCGTAGATCCGATAGCTCTCCACCTCCAGCCCCGAGCGGATGAGCTGATGCACGCAGTCGGTCAGGCGATATTCGCCGTCGGGGCCGGGGCTCAACCGGCCGAGCGCCGGGAAGAGCGCCTCCGCGCGCACCACGTACGCGCCGGCATTCAGCTCGCGGATCTGGCGCACCCGGGGCGACGCATCGGCCTCTTCGATGATGTCCACGATCTGGCCGTCCGCGCCGCGGATGATGCGGCCATAGGGCAACGGCCGATCTACGACCGCGGTGAGCAGGGTCAGGTCGGCCCCGCGCAACCGATGGCGATTGAGCAGGCCCCGGATCGAGGTCGGCCGGAAGAGCGGCGTGTCGCCGTACAGGATCAGCAGATCCCCGCGATAATCGGCCAGGAACGGCTGCACCTGCATGACGGCGTGGGCCGTGCCGAGCGCCTGCGCCTGCACCACATAGCAATAATCGCCGGCCAGTTGCTGGGCGATCTCATCCCTGTGTGGGCCGACCACGATGTAGAGATCGTCGGGTCGCACGACCTGCAACGCGTTGCGCACAACGTAGTCCAGCACGATCCGCTCGCCGAGCCGCTCCAGCACGAGCGGCCGGCCGGCCGGCCCCACCGTTTCGCACCCGGCGGCCAGGATCACCGCCTTGAGCAATCCAGATTCTAAGCTCATACCCACCGCATTACCGGTGAAGCGAGGCATATCACGGACAAGATCACGCGTACACTAATCGCCCACGCGGTTCAGGTATAGTACGTCCCAATTCCTGAGCCGTTTCGATCCACTCACGAATGACCCTTTCGGCATTGCTTACAGCTTCCTGATATGTACTCCCGTCGGCCATACATCCAGGTAGTTCCGGGACTTCTACGATATATGCCTGGTCGGCATCGCTCCAATAAATGATGAGTTCATATCGAATCATCTTCACTGAAAGGGATATTGGCATCTGCTGTACCATGCAAAACACGGGCCAATATCTTATCGTGTCGGACCATCACCCATCTCTTGATCTTCTTCTGTTCGGGATGACCGATGCACGATAACGCCGCCGATCCGGGCCAAGAGCGCCACGATGCCCAACATCGCCAGACCGATCCCGATCGTCAAGACCGACACCACGAATTCGGCGCTGTTCGGCGCCACGACGAACAGCATCAGGCCGGCCGCCACGATCAGAAACAATGCGATGCGCGTGGCCGCCAGGCCGACCTCGGGGCTCATGCCACACCTGCCTCGCGGGCCACCACGTGGCACGCGATCTCCACGCCGTTGCCGATGTCCACCAGTTGCGGCACCTGTCGGTCGCACAACCCCGACTCGAAGAGCGGACAGCGCGGATGGAACGAGCAGCCGGTCGGAATGTTCAACAGGCTGGGCACGTCCATGCTGCGCAGTTGCACGCGCTCCTTCTCGCGCGTGGCCACCGGATCGGCCTCGGGGATGGCCGAGAGGAGCGCCTTCGTGTACGGGTGCTGCGGGAAGCGGATCAGCCGCGGGGTGGGGCCCACCTCCACCACCCGGCCCAGGTACATCACCGCGATGCGGCCATCCCACGCGAAGAACTTCGCCACCGCCAGGTCGTGGGTGATGAACAGATAGGTCATCCCCAGGTCCTCGCGGAAACGGCTCAACATCTTCAAGAGGCCCACGCGGATCGAGACATCCAACATCGAGACCGCCTCATCGGCCATGATGAAGCTGGGATTGACCGTGAGGGCGCGGGCCACCGACACGCGCTGGCGCTGGCCGCCGCTGAGCTGATGCGGGTATTTGTCCAGATAGTCTTCGGGCGGCGTCATGTCCACTCGCTGGAGGAACTCGGCCGCCAGCTTGCGCGCCTCGAGCCGCGAACGGGCAAAGCCGTGGCGCAGGAGCGGCGCGCTGATGATGTCCACGACCGATTGCGTCGGGTTGAGAGACGAGTAAGGATCCTGATGGATGATCTGCACGGCCTGCCGATACTTGCGGAAGTCGGCCGCGTTCATCTTCCAGATGTCCTGGCCGCGAAAGCGCACCTCGCCGGCCGTCGGCCGCAACAGGCCCACGGCCATCTTGCCGGTGGTCGTCTTGCCGCAACCGCTCTCGCCGACCAGGCACACGACCTCTCCCTCGTTGATCCGCAACGTCACGTCGTCCACCGCCCGCACGACCGCGCGGCCGACCTTGAACGAACGCTCCAGGTTCACCAGTTCCATCATCACTGCCATCGTCGCTACTCCTGCGCCGCCAGGATCAACCGGCTGCCGTGATCGGCCACCACGGCCTGCCAGTTCCAACACGCGACCTGATGATTGAGGCCCACCGTCTCCAGTTGGGGCTGTTCGGTGCGGCAACGTTCGGTGGCGTAGGGACAGCGCGGGTTGAACGCGCAACCCCTGGGCGGATCGATCAGGTCCGGCGGAGTGCCGGGGATCGAGATCAGATCGCGACGCTCACCGGAAAGGGTCGGCACGGCGCGGATCAGGCCGATGGTGTACGGATGATACGGATGATAGTAAGTGTCGTACACGTCGGCCATTTCGACCAGGGTGCCGGCGTACATCGTGCCTACCCGGTCGGCCAGCTCGGCCGCCAGCGACAGGTCGTGGGAGATCAGGATCAGCGAGAAATCGAGCTGGTTGCGCAGGTTGCGCAACACGTCGATCACCGAGCGCTGGGTCAGGATGTCCAGCGCGGTGGTGGGTTCGTCCAGGATGATGAGCTGCGGATCGAGCAACAGGCCCAACGCCAGCAGGACGCGCTGCCGCATCCCGCCGCTCAGCTCGTGCGGATAAGCGTTCATGACCCGATCCGATTCCAGAGAGACGAGCTGGAAGAGATCGAGCATGCGCTCGCGCACGCGCTGCTGGTTGGGCTCGCCGTGGGCGCGGGCCGTATCGAAGACCTGATCCCGGATGCGCAATACCGGATTGAACGCATTTTGCGCGCCCTGAAAGATCATGGCGCACTCCTTCCAGCGGAAGGAGCGCAACGCCTCGTTGTCCATCTCCAGGACCGACGTGCGCATGTTGTTGCGGCTATAGATGATCGAGCCCCGCTCGATGCGGGCCGTCTTGGGCAACAGGCGGATCAGACCGAGGCCCAGCGTGGTCTTGCCGCAGCCGCTCTCGCCGATGAAGGCCAGCGTCTCGCCCAGGCGCAGGTCGAAGCTGACGCCGCGCACCGCTTTGACCGTGCCGCGGCGCGCCTGATAGGAGATCCACAGATCGCTCACCGCGAGGGTGACTTCTTCTTTGATATGCGTGCTTTGCAGAGGTTTGGTTGGCTGCATCTCCACGATCTCCCGCGGCTCAGGATCTCATACGCCGGTGCGCAACCGGGGGTTGAACATCTCTTCCAGCGAGCGCGAGGCGAAGACCAGCGAGAGCTGGAACAGCGCGATGGCCAGGACCGGCGAGAGGATGTAGGGCAACGCCTTCGGGTAGAAGATGGCGCCCTTCGTCCAGGCCAGTTGCAGCATCACGCCCCAATTGCTGCCCGAAAGCGGGACCAGGCCGAGGAACACCAGGCCCACCTGGGCATACACCGCGCCCGTCATGGCGAAGATCAGGCTTACGGCCAGATAGCTGGCCATGTTCGGCATGATCTCCCGCAGGATGATGTGGCCCGTGCCCAGGTCGAGCGCGCGGGCGGCTTCCACGAAATCGCGCTCGCGCAAGGAAAGGACCTGGGCGCGAATGGCGCGCGACAGGCTGGGCCACGAGAGGACGCCCAGGATGGCCGCCAGGATCAGCACGTTGTTGAAGCGCAACAGGCCGGCCAACACGATGAGCAGCGGAAACTGCGGGATCGTCAGGATCACGTCGGCCACGCCCATGATGGCGCTGTCCACCTTGCCGCCGATCAACGCGCTCAGCGAGCCCATGAGCACCGCGATCGCCGTCGAGATGGCGCCGGCCAGGAACGCCACGGTCAACACATCGCGGCCGCCGTGCACCACGTGGGTCAACACATCGCGGCCGGAGAAATCGGTGCCCAGCGGGTGCCGCCAGGAGATCGGCGCATAGATCTCATCCAGCTTGGTGGTGCGATCCAGCGGCACCACATACGGTCCGACGAAAGAGAGCAGAATGAAGAAGATCACGAACAGGAAGCCGACGAAGCCCACCTTGTTGTGCGTCAACAGCCGCAGGGTGGTCTTGACGTTGTGCCAGAATGCGGCCATCTCACTTTCCTCCTGCCACGCGCACGCGCGGATCGAGCCGGCTGTACAGGAACTCGGCCAACAGATTCGCCAGGATGACGGTAAAGGTGATGATCAGAAAGATGCCCTGCATCACCGGATAGTCGCGGCTGGTGATGCTGTTCAACAGGAGCTGGCCGACCCCCTGGTAGACGAAGATGAACTCGATCAGGGTCGAGCCGCCGACGATGAAGCCGACGCTGATCGCCAGCGAGGTGAAGAGCGGCAACGACGCGTTGCGGCCCACGTAGCCGGTCATGATCCGTCCCTCGGAGAGGCCGCGCGCCTTGGCCACCGTCACGTAGTCCTCGCCCAGGGTGGCGATGGTGCTGCTCTTCATCGCCAGGGTCCACCCGCCGACGGTGGTCAGGATATAGGTGGCGATGGGCAGGGCCGCATGGAAGAAGATGTCTTTGATGAACTCGAGCGTAAAGCCGGGCGTCATGCCGGGCGACATCGAGCCGCGCATCTGGGTGATGGGCAACAGCTTCCACTGCACGCCCAGGAGCACGACCAGCATGATGCCCACCAGATAGTTGGGGATGGACGAGAAGATCGAGGAAAGGGTTGTGATCACGTGATCGCCCACCGATTCGCGGCGATAGGCCGAATACATGCCCAGGAGCATGCCCAGCGTAAAGCTGATCAACAAGGAGACGCCGACGCTGAAGAGCGTCCAGGGCAGGAATTGCGCGATCATGGCATTGACCGGGGTGCCCTTGGAACGGAAGGAGGTGCCCAGATTGCCCTGTACCAGCCCCTTCATATACTGGAAGTACTGCTGGCTCAACGGCGCATTGAGATCGATCGCCAACAGGGCCGCGGCCTGGTTGCGCGCTTCGTCGGCCGACATGCCGTATTGCGTGATCAGCTCGTTGATGTATACCTCGACCGGGTTGGTCGGCATCAGACGGATCAAGAAGAAGGTGAGTGTCACGACGATGAAGATCTTGACGAAGGCCACGACGAAGCGTCGCAGGACGTAATTGCGCGCCACCCGCCTGATCAGGTTGCCCACGGAGACGCCGGCCCCGGCGGCCGGCGCGCGGGCTTCGGTGATGGTGGTAGTCACGACGAACCTCCCTCCAAGAGCATTTCAGGCTCATAGGCGGTCTGCGACCGCCGTCTCCCCGGATTATTGAGAGGATCTACGATGGCTATTATACCACAAAAAGAAGGGAAAAAACTCCCGCCCCGAGAAATTCATGCGACATCCTGGCCGGCCTGCAAGACCGACCGGAACTTGTAGCGATCACCCCGATAGACCGACAAGACGTACTCGACGGGCAACGCGTCGGCCAACGTGAGGCGCTGCATGCGCAGCACCGCCGCGGGCGGTATCAGCTCCAACAGCTCCAGCTCGCGGGCGGTGGCCAGGCCCGCCTCGATGGTCTGTTCGGCCTGGGTCAACCGCAGGCCGTACTCGTTTTCCAGCACGCTGTACAACGACTCGACCGAGAAGTCGTGGTCGAGCAGGTTCGGGCACAGGCTCAGGGGCAGATAGGCGGTCTCGATGGCCAGCGGCAAGCCATCGGCCAGGCGCAGGCGGCTCAAGCAGGACACCCGATCAACGCCCGGCGTCAGGCGCAGCCGGTCGGCGACCTCGACCGGCGGCACGATCACCTTCGCCTCCAGCACCCGACTGGTCGGATGGCCTCCGCGCGCCCGCACATCTTTCGAGAAGCCGGTCAAGGTCCGCAACTGCTGGTCAATCTTCGGTTCCGCAACAAAGGTCCCCTTGCCGATGCGCGTGTACACGATGCCATCGCGCGCCAGCTCCAACAGCGCCTGGCGGGCCGTCATCCGACTGACGCCGTAGTGCTGCGAAAGCTCGCGCTCCGACGGCAGCCGCTGATGCACGCCGTAGCGACCTGCGCGGATATCGGCGACCAGAGAATCCTTGAGCTGAAGATACAACGGATCGGGCGCTTCCGGCCGTAATTGCATGGGAGCCACCTGCTACGAACCGGTATAGACCAGTAATGAGAGTTTAGCACAAGGGTAGCTGGGCTGTCAAATTCTGGATGCCGGAGAGCGAATGAGATCCTCCAGGCCCCAGCTTCCAGCCCCCAGCTTCCGGTGTTTTGACGTCCTTCCTCCTCCGTGCTATACTTTTCAATGGTTGATGTCCAATCCCCCCATCCACGCCGCCAGGGAGGCAATCATGCAGTTCACGGTGACGCAAGACCAGCTCGAACGAATCCTCCAGGTGCAACACCATGACCCCTTCGAGGTGTTGGGCGCCCATCTGATCGAACTGGAGGGCCGGCCGGCGGTGGCGGTGCGCGCGTTCCTGCCCCAGGCCGAACAGGTGTGGGTGGTGCCGATGGCCGGCGATCCCCGGCCGATGCACCGCAAAGAGGGCACCGACTTCTTCGAAGCCCTCTTTCCCGAGCGGAACGAAATCTTCGGCTATCGGCTGCGCATCCTGGAGAAGACGGGAGAGGAAAGCCTGATCGCCGACCCGTACAGCTTCCTGCCGGTGTTGGGCGACCTCGACCTCCAGCTCTTCAACGAGGGGAACCATTTCCGTACCTTCGATAAGCTCGGCGCGCACCTGATGACGCTGGGGGATGTGCCGGGATGCCTGTTTGCGGTGTGGGCACCCAACGCCGCGCGGGTGAGCGTGGTCGGCGATTTCAATGCCTGGGACGGCCGGCGCCATCCCATGCGCGAGCGGGGCAGCTCGGGCATCTGGGAGCTGTTCGTGCCCGGCGTGGCCGAGGGCGCGCTGTACAAGTACGAGATCCGCACGCAGAGCGGCGCCCTTCTCCTGAAGGCCGATCCCCAGGGCTTCTACGCCGAGGTGCGCCCCAAGACGGCCTCCATCGTCTGGAACATCGAAAAACACGTCTGGCGAGACCAGGAGTGGATGGCCCGGCGCCGACAGGCGAACGGCCTCGACGCGGCGATGGCGATCTACGAGGTGCACCTGGGATCGTGGATGCGCGTGCCCGAATCGAACGGGTATCTGAGCTACCGCGACCTGGCCCAGAAACTGGCCGCCTACGTCAAACAACAGGGCTATACCCACGTCGAGCTGCTCCCCGTCACCGAACACCCGCTGGACGCCTCGTGGGGCTATCAGGTCACCGGCTACTTCGCGCCGACCAGCCGCTTCGGCACGCCCGACGACTTCCAGGACTTCGTGGATACGTTGCACCAAAACGGCATCGGCGTCATCCTCGACTGGGTGCCGGCGCACTTCCCCAAGAACGATTACGGCCTGGCCATGTTCGACGGCACCGCGCTGTACGAATACGCCGACAGCCGGCTGGGCGAACACAAGGAATGGGGCACCAAGGTCTTCAACTACAAGCGCAACGAAGTGCAACAGTTCCTGATCAACAGCGCCCTGTTCTGGCTGGAGAAGTATCACGTCGACGGGCTGCGCGTGGACGCCGTCGCCTCGATGCTCTATCGCGACTACGGCCGCACCGAATGGCTCCCCAACGAATACGGCGGCCGGGAAAACCTGGAGGCCATCGCGTTCCTGCGCCGGCTCAACGAAAAGGTGTACGAGCTGCACGAGGGCGCCGTCACCATCGCCGAGGAGTCCACGGCGTTCCCCAGCGTCACCCGGCCCACTTACCTGGGCGGCCTGGGCTTCACGTTCAAGTGGAACATGGGCTGGATGAACGACACCCTGGACTACATCCAGAAGGATCCGCTCTACCGCAAGTACCATCACCAGAAGCTGACCTTCGGGCTGATGTACGCGTTCAGCGAGAACTTCATCCTGCCGATCTCGCACGACGAGGTGGTTCACCTCAAGCGCGCCATGATAGATAAGATGCCGGGCGATCTGTGGCAGAAGTTCGCCAACCTGCGCCTCTACTACGGCTTCATGTGGACGCACCCCGGCAAGAAGCTGCTCTTCATGGGCCAGGACTTCGGCCAATGGCGCGAGTGGAGCGAGGCGCGCAGCCTGGACTGGCACCTGCTCGAGCCGGGCGGCGTTCCCCACGGCCCGGAACCGCACCGGAAGCTCCAGCGCTGGCTGGCCGACCTGAATCGGCTGTATGTCAACGAGGGGGCGTTGCACGAGCGGGACTTCGACTGGCAGGGCTTCGAGTGGATTGACCCCAACGACTGGGAGCACAGCGTCATCTCGTACATCCGCCGGGGAAAGGAACGCGCGGATTTCCTGGTGGTCGCAGCCAACTTCACGCCGGTCGTGCGGCCGGGCTATCGGCTGGGCGTGCCCGAGCTGGGGGCCTATCGGGAGATCTTGAACAGCGACGCGGCCGAGTACTTCGGCAGCGATGTGCGCAACCCCGAGCCGCTGATCGCGCAGCCGATCAAGTGGCAGACCCAGCCCTATTCCATCGAGCTGACGTTGCCGCCCCTCGCCGTCGTGATCCTCAAGCCGGCCGCTTCCGCGCAAGACGCTGCGCAGTAACCCCGACACGGCCAGAGAACGATCACGCTTCCGGCAGGTAGGTCCGCAGGCAGGTGCACGGCTCCAGGGCCGTGACCGCGAACGCGCCGAGCGCGGCCGGCAACAACGCGAAGCGGACGGCCGGCAGCGGCACCGTTCCGCCCTCCCACTCCACGGCCGCCCGGCCGGCGACACATCCCCAGACCTCGAGCGTGGCGCCGTCGCACGCGGCGGGAAAGCGTGCGCCGGCGTCCATGTGCAGCGTTTCCACCACGAAATAGCGGTTGCGCACGACCTCCACCCGGCGGAGGCCCGCGCCGTCCTGGAGCAAGCAAGGGACGCTCTGGCCGCCGCGGCCGGCGAAGTCTATCACCTCCAGCGCCTTCTCGATGTGCAGGGGCCGGGGCCGGCCGTCCGCGCCGACGCGGCCCCAGTCGTAGATGCGATAGGTGGCATCGGAGTTCTGCTGGATCTCGGCGACGACCGCGCCGGCAAGCAGCGCGTGCACGGTGCCGGCCGGCACGTCGAACACCTGGCCGGCGCGCACCGGCTCGCGGCGCAGGAGCGCGGGCAAAGTGCCCTCCGCCACCGCCCGCAGAAACATCTGCCGATCGACGCCCGGCTGCAAGCCGCGAATCAGCTCCGTCCCCTCGTCGGCGTGCAGGACGTACCACATCTCGGTCTTGCCCAGCTCGCCGTTCTCATGCGCCAGCGCATAGGCATCGTCGGGATGCACCTGCACCGAGAGATCCTGCCGGGCGTCCAGCAGCTTGATCAGCAGAGGGAACTTGCGCCGGGCCAGCGCCCAACCGCCGCGCGCGCCCACCAGCCGCTCGCCGAGCGCCTCCTGGATGGCCGGCAGCGGTTGCCCCTGCCAGTAGCCCGCCTCGGCCACGGTCGAGCCGCTCGGGTGGCCGGAGATCTCCCAGCTCTCGGCGATGATGCCCGGAGGCAGGCGCCGGCCGAATAGGGTCTCCAGGCGTCGGCCGCCCCAGAGATAGTCGCGCAGGACAGGGGTGAAGGTGAGGGGATAGAGCATGGGGTCGGACATGGAAACGGCTCCTCTTCCCGGCCCGACCCGATTTGACAGGTTGGCCGAGATAGGCGATAATATGGTGGCTCGCAAGAGCACCTCCCTTTGCTATCCTACAGCCGAGGAGGTGATGCTAATGGACGAACGTAGTACCAAACGCGGCACCGTAGCATCACCTCGGTTGGATAGGTAGTGCTACGGTGCCCAGCAAGAGGGGGGACGGGCTTCGGCCCGTCCCCCCTCTTGTCTTTTCTGTGCTCTGCGCCCGGCAAAAACGGCTCATTCGGGCTTCGCCGAGAACACGTACTTGCCCCAGGCATCGCGGATGGTCGCCTCGCCCAACAGGAGGAAGGCCAGATAGTGCGGCCGGCCCGGCCGTCGGCGCAGCGTCATGCCCGCCTCTTCCGGCGTGCGATCGCCCTTGCGCATGTTGCAGGCCCGACAGGCCGTCACGACGTTCTCCCAGGTGGTCTCGCCGCCCCGGCTGCGCGGCAACAGGTGATCCATGGTGAGGATGGCCTGCGCGCCGGTGGCGCCGCAATACTGGCAGGTATGGTTATCGCGCAGGAGCACCGAGCGTCGCGTGGGCGCCATCGTCACCTGGCGCGGGATGCGCACGTAGTAGACCAGGCGGATCACCAGCGGCACGGGGATCGAAGTGCGCGCGGCATGGAGCCGCTCTTCGGCGCACTCGATCAGCTCGGCCTTCTCCTTGAGGAGCAAGACCAGGGCCCGCTTCACCGAGATGATGCTGAGCGGTTCGTAGGTGGCATTTAACACCAGCACGCGCTGCGCCGCGGCCGCCATTCCTGCACTCCCTGCTCAGGAGCACGACGCCTCAAGCCGAGACGTCGGCTCAACGGCCACAACTGATGCGGCCACATTAAAAAACAATGCCCGGCTGGACAAAGAGAAGCCGGGCACGCAAACTTGAAGGGGTGGCCAGTGGGGCTTGAACCCGCAACCTTCTGGGCCACAACCAGATGCTCTGCCGATTGAGCTATGGCCACCATAAAGAATGAATTCAGTTCGGGCGTCGCCGATGCAAACGGAACTCGTTTGCGGCCCTGCATTCACTCGGGGGCAGGGATTCGAACCCCGATAAGGAGCTCCAAAGGCTCCGGTCCTGCCGTTGAACGACCCCCGAACGTCGGGAGGGGAGAGTGCCGAGGCCCAGACTTGAACTGGGGACACCGCAATTTTCAGTCGCGTGCTCTACCAACTGAGCTACCTCGGCGCTAACCTGAAAATGGCCTGCCGGACGTGCCAGGCACCCTCCCAGGTGCTGGCACGTGAAGCGCTGAAACGAAAACTGGAAGCCATCAGCCGGTGCGCACCAGCCTACGCTTCCAGCTCAGCATCAGAGCGGGCGATGGGATTCGAACCCACGGCCTTCTCCTTGGCAAGGAGACGTTCTACCACTGAACTACACCCGCATGCGTCGCATCAACCGGCGACTGAGCTTATTATACGCATTTCGTTTCGCCTGTCAAGATACAAACCGTCCGTTTTGCGGCCCGGCCAGTGGACCCGACCGGATTCGAACCGGTGATCTCCTCCGTGCAAGGGAGGCGCCTTCCCGCTCGGCTACGGGCCCATCCTGTTCAGGTGCCGACGGGGGGATTTGAACCCCCACGCCTTGCGGCAACAGATCCTAAGTCTGTCGCGTCTGCCATTCCGCCACGTCGGCGCAGAAGTCACAGAGTCGCCCGGCCAGATAGCCCGGCCGACCGCCCTTGCTGTGGGCCTGGACACGACGCGACCATCAGACGGCATGACTATCCGACCTGCCGGCCTGTTGGATCATACTCCCGATTCTGTGCACCCCTCGCGGGGCTGCCGCCATCTGTCTCGCCCATCCGGCGCACCCCGTCTTCCAGGCTACGGCTGGACGGGACGTCGAATGGCCGGCCGCGCCTGGCCCGGCCGGTGTAACCGGCCCTCGCCGTTGCGGCTGCGATGAGACCGAACCCCTCGCCATGCTCGGGGCCCGGCCCGCTCACCTTGCTCCCGGCCGCACGCTCGCCTAGCCGGCCGCATTGCTGCGACCGCTGGTGGGCTCTTACCCCACCGTTTCACCCCTCACCCTGAACGGGCGGGCCTGCTTTCTGTTGCGGTTGTAGTCGCCCGGCCAAGCCGGACGCCCTCACTTGCGGTTTCGTGAGGCGGCCTTCCTCGTCGAACGAGGCGGGAGTCGGGAAGTTCCTCCCTGCTCGCCAGGGGCGAACAGGGCGGCGGCTCACCAACAGGCAAAGCTATCTTAGCATGAAGGGAATACTGTGTCAAAATCGGGGATGGTTCAATTCGCCGAGAAAACCGGTTTACACTTTGCGGTTTTAAAATTGCGGCGCAAACTCCTCATCTTATTCCCCCTCTCCCCTGATTGGCTTTCTGGCTCGCTCGATGCTATAATGATGGTTTGCCAGTCATCTCGCAATGTGCTAAACTGCAATCGCACACGCGTTCTATTCGCCTTTACCGAGGCCAGATATGTCTCAAGACAAGCTCATCGTGCGCGGGGCACGCGAGCATAACCTGAAAAACATAGACCTGGAGCTGCCGCGCGACCGGCTGATCGTCATCACCGGCCTGTCGGGCTCCGGCAAGTCGTCGCTGGCATTCGATACGATCTACGCCGAAGGACAACGACGTTATGTCGAGTCGCTCTCGGCCTACGCGCGCCAGTTCCTCGGCCTGATGGAAAAGCCGGACGTGGATCAGATCGAGGGGCTCAGCCCGGCCATCTCCATTGACCAGCGCGGGGCTTCGCGCAACCCGCGCTCTACCGTCGGCACCATCACCGAGATCTACGACTATTTGCGCCTCCTCTACGCCCGCATCGGCATCCCGCATTGCCCCAAGTGCGGCCGCGAGATCAGCGCGCAGACCGTCCAGCAGATGGTGGACAGCATCCTGGAGTATCCCGAAGGGAGCCGGCTGCTGGTGCTGGCGCCCTTGATCATGGACCGCAAGGGGGAACACAAGGCGGTCTTCGAAGACGTGCGCAAGGCCGGCTTCGTGCGCGTGCGGGTGGACGGCCAGATGCACGAGGCCGAGAATCCGCCCGAGCTCGACCGCTACAAGAATCATACGATCGAAGCAGTGGTGGATCGGTTGATCGTCAGGCATCCAACGCCAGGGGGCCCGGATCAGGAAACGGGCGCCGAGCTGCGCGCGCGGCTGGCCGATAGCGTGGAAACCGCGCTGCGGCTGGGCAACGGCGTGATGTTCATCTCGGACGTGACCGATCCCGACCGGCCCCGCGATCGCCTCTTCTCCGAGCGGTTCGCCTGCCCGGTGTGCGGCATCAGCCTGCCCGAGATCGAGCCGCGCACCTTCAGCTTCAACAGCCCACACGGCGCCTGTCCCACCTGCACCGGCCTGGGCAGCCAGATGGAGTTCGATCCCGATCTGATCGTGCCCGACCGCACCAAGAGCCTGGCCGACGGCGCCATCAAGCCCTGGGACCGCGAAACCCAGACGATCTATCACTCGATGCTGGAGGCGGTCGCCCGTCACTACCACATTCCGTTCGACGTGCCGGTGGCCGAGCTGAGCAAGCACCAGATGGACATCATCCTCTACGGCGGCAAGAAGGGCGACACGATCGTCGTCAGCTACGCCAACAACGAAGGCCACGACCGCCGCTTTCAGACCACCTACGAAGGGGTGATCCCGAACCTGCAACGCCGCTACCGGGAGACCACCTCCGACTACATCCGCAGCGAGCTGGAGCGCTACATGACCAGCCGGCCCTGCCCGACCTGCGGCGGCAAACGCCTCCGCCCCGAGGCGCTGGCGGTCACCATCACCGGCCTCAACATAGACGAGGTGAGCCATTTCTCGGTCGCCGAGGCGATCCGCTGGGTAGAGAAGCTGGCGGGAGTGGCGCCGGACAATGCCCCCCATCCAAGACCCATTGCCCGCCAGATCGGCTCGGCAGAGCAGGTGCCCGCCGGCTCGCCGCTCTCGCAACGCGAGTACACCATCGCCCGCCAGATCCTCAAGGAGCTGCACGCCCGCCTGCGCTTCCTGGTGGACGTCGGCCTCGACTATCTGACCCTCGACCGGACGGCGGCCACCCTTTCGGGCGGCGAGGCGCAGCGCATCCGCCTGGCCACGCAGATCGGCTCGCAACTGATGGGCGTGCTCTACATCCTGGACGAGCCGAGCATCGGCCTGCATCAGCGGGACAACGCCCGCCTGATCCGCACCCTGCTCGACCTGCGCGACCTGGGCAACACCGTCCTGGTGATCGAGCACGACGAGGAGACGATGCGCGCGGCCGATTGGATCGTGGATCTGGGGCCGGGCGCGGGCGAGCATGGCGGCTACGTGGTCTGCTCCGCGCCGACCGCCCAGTTCATGCAGTGCAGCGATAGCCTCACCGCCCAATACCTGCGCGGAGAGAAGCAGATCGCCATCCCCAAACAACGCCGGCCGGGCAACGGCCAGTATCTGATCGTGCGCGATGCCAGCGAGAACAACCTCAAGCACATTGACGTGCGCTTCCCGCTCGGCAAGTTCATCTGCGTCACCGGCGTGAGCGGCAGCGGCAAGTCTTCGCTGGTGAACGAGGTGCTCTACAAGGCGCTCAACCAGTACATGTACCGGGCCAAGGAGCGGCCGGGCAAACACGGGAGCATCGAGGGGATCGAGAACCTGGACAAGGTCGTCAACATAGATCAGTCGCCCATCGGCCGCACCCCGCGCTCGAATCCGGCCACCTATACCAACCTGTTCACCGAGATCCGCGATCTCTTCGCCGATCTGCCCGAGGCCAAGATGCGGGGCTACAAGGCCGGCCGCTTCAGCTTCAACGTGAAGGGCGGCCGCTGCGAGGCGTGCCAGGGCGACGGCATCATCCGCATCGAGATGCAGTTCCTGCCCGATGTGTACGTGCCGTGCGAGGTATGTCACGGCCGGCGCTACAACCGCGAGGCGCTGGAGATCAAGTACAAGGGCAAGAGCATCGCCGACGTGCTGGACATGACCGTGGACGAGGCGCTGGAGTTCTTCCGGCATATCCCGGGCATCCGCAACAAGCTCGTCACCCTCCAGGAGGTGGGCCTGGGCTACATCCGGCTGGGCCAACCCGCCACCACCCTTTCGGGCGGCGAGGCGCAGCGCGTCAAGCTGAGCAAGGAGCTGAGCCGTCGGGCCACCGGCAAGACGTTCTACATCCTGGACGAGCCGACCACCGGCCTGCACTTCGACGATGTCCAGAAGCTGCTGACGGTGCTGCAACGGCTGGTGGATCAGGGCAATACGGTCGTGGTGATCGAGCACAACCTGGACGTGATCAAGTGCGCCGACTGGATCATAGACCTGGGGCCCGAGGGCGGCGACGCCGGGGGGTGGGTGATCGCCGAAGGCACGCCCGAACAGGTGGCGCGCGTCGAAAAATCGTACACCGGCCAGTTCCTGCGGTCGGTGTTGGCCGGCCGCGAGGCGCTTCAGCCAGCCGAAGTGATCGCGGCGCTGGCCAAAGAAAAATCCGAGGTCGTCCGATGAAGTTCTATCACATTTGGACCATCGGCTGTCAGATGAACGAGGCCGATTCGGGCCGCGTGGCGGCCGAGCTGGATGCGCTCGGCTATGCGCCCACCGACGATCCGAAGCAAGCCGACGTCATCGTGCTCAACACCTGCGTGGTGCGCCAGAGCGCCGAGGATCGCGCGGTGGGCCACCTGTGGTCCCTCAAGCCGCTGAAGGACCGCGATCCCGGCCGGGTCATCGCGCTGATGGGGTGTCTCGTCGGCATCAAGCCGAACCCGGCGCTGGCCCAGCGCTTCCCGTTCGTGGACGTCTTCATGCCGCCGTCCGAGCCGGGGCCGCTGATCAGCTACCTTCAGATTAAAGCTAAGGATAAGGCTGAGGTTGAGGTGGAGGGCGAGGCGGAAATGGAGGATGAGGGAAGGGCGCTCGAGGAGGAGCTGACCGCGGCGCGCCATCTGTTCCAGGACTCCGGCAGCCCGGAAGCCGCGGCCATCGGCCTGATCCCCTCCCCCAATCCCCAATCCCCAATCCCCAACCCCCAACCCCCAACCCCTACGTCCCCCCTCCTCCAGAGCGTCCGCCACCTCTCCCTCAGCGGCGTGGCGCCGGTGGCGGCCAACGTGCCGATCGTCTACGGCTGTTCGCACGCGTGCACCTTCTGCATCATCCCCTATCGCCGCGGGGTCGAGCGCAGCCGGCCGCTGGAGGAGGTCGTGGCCGAGGTGCGCGGGCTGGTGGCCCAGGGCGTGCGCGAGGTGACGCTGCTCGGGCAGATCGTGGATCGCTACGGCAAGGATTTCCCCGGCCAGCGGCCCGATCTGGCCGATCTGCTGCGGGCCGTGCACGAGATCGAGGGGCTATGGCGCATCCGCTTCCTGACCAGCCATCCCAACTACATGACCGACCGCATCCTGCGGGCCGTGGCCGAACTGCCGAAGGTGTGCGAACAGATCGAGGTGCCCGTCCAGGCGGGCGACGACGAGGTGTTGGCCAACATGAAGCGCGGCTATACGCGGGAAGATTACCGCCGGCTGGTCTATCACATCCGCGAGATGATCCCCAACGCCGCGGTGCACACCGACATCATCGTGGGCTTCCCGGGCGAGACGGCCGAACAGTTCCAGCGGACCTATGACCTGCTCGCCGAGCTGAAGCTGGACAAGGCGCACCTGGCGATGTACTCCCCGCGGCCGGGCACCGTCAGCGCGCGGCGCATGGCCGACGACGTGCCGCCGGAGGAGAAAAAGCGCCGCTGGGAGGCGCTCGACCGTCTCCAGGAGCAGATCGTCGGCGAGATCAACCGCCGATTCGTCGGCCAGACGGTCGAGGTGTTGGTGGAAGACCTGCACAAGGGCAAATGGCGGGGCCGCACGCGGCTGAACAAGCTCGTCTTCTTCGCCGATGCCGGCGATTGGCGCGGCAAGCTGGCCAACGTGCGGATCACCTGGGCGGGGCCGTGGTCTATGATCGGGGAAGTGAAGCGTGAAGCGTGAAACGTAAAACGTAAAACGTAAGACATGACATTTTTCACGTTTCACGTTTTACGTTTTACGTTTTACTCCACCAGCATCAGCTTCTTCACCTCGCCGATCGCGGTCGTGATGTCTATTTCGCGCGGGCAGGCGTCCACGCAGTTGTAGATCGTGCGGCAACGCCAGACGCCGTCGGCTTCGGCCAGAATGGCCAGCCGGGCCTGCGCGCCGCGATCGCGGTCGTCGAAGATGAAGCGATGCGCCTGCACGATGGCGGCCGGCCCCAGGTAGCTGTCATTGGCCCAGAAACTGGGACAAGATGTGGTGCACGCCGCGCACAGGATGCACTTCGTCGTATCGTCGAAGCGCTCGCGGGCCTCGGGGCTCTGGAGCCGCTCGGTGTAGGGGGGCGGCTCATCGTTGATCAGGAACGGCAGGATCGAGCGGTACTTGCGGAAGAACGGCTCCATGTCCACCACCAGGTCCCGCACCACCGGCAGGCCGCGCAACGGCTCGACCACCACGTTGCGGCCCGTGTCCTTCACCAGCTCCTTGCAGGCCAGGCGGTTGCGGCCGTTGATCACCATGGCATCGGACCCGCAAACGCCATGCGCGCACGAACGGCGGAAGGTCAGCGTGCCGTCCAGATAGCCCTTGATGTACACCAGGAGATCGAGCACCCGATCGGTCGGCTCCGCCTCCACCGTGTATTCGCTCCAGTATGGACGGCGGTCTTGTTCCGGGTTGAAGCGACGAACCTTGACCTTTACCTTCATCCTCGCGCTCCCCTTCGTTAGTACACGCGTTTGGCCGGCTCGTACAGGCCGAGGGTGACCGGCTTGGTGTCCATGCGGATCTGGCCGTCCGCCTCCCGATAGGCCAGCGAATGCTTCAGCCAATTCGCATCATCGCGCTCGGGGAAATCCTCGCGGAAGTGCGCGCCCCGGCTCTCGGTGCGCGTCAGCGCGGCCCGGGCGGTCACCTCGGCCAGGTCGAGCATGCACCCCAGCTCCCACGCCTCCAGCAGCTCGGTGTTCCAGCGCTTGCCCTTGTCCATGATCGAAATGCGGCGGTAGCGCTCCTTCAGGTCGGCCAGCTTGCTCAGCGCCTCGGTCAAGAGGGCCTCGGTGCGGAACACGCCGACGTTGTCCATCATCAGCGCGCGCAGGTCGGTGCGGATCTGCGCCACCACCTCGCGGCCGGTGCCCCCGCGGATCGCGTCGAGCGCGGCCCGCGCCGGGCCGTCGGCCGCGGCGGGCAACGCCGGCCAATCGGCATGTGCCGCGTAGGCGGCCGCGCTTTGCCCCGCGCGGCGGCCGAAGACCAGGATGTCCACCAGCGAGTTGGTGCCCAGGCGATTGGCCCCATGCACCGACACGCACGCGCACTCGCCGGCCGCGTAGAAGCCGGGCATCACCGTGTTGCGGCTGTCCACCACCACCTCGGCGTTGACGTTCGTGGGAATGCCGCCCATCGCATAGTGGGCCGTCGGCTGGATCGGCAGCGGCGACTTGATCGGATCGAGCTGGAGATACGTCTTGCAGAAGTCGGAGATATCGGGCAGCTTGCGGCGGATGTCCTGCGCGGTGATGCGCCTGGGCGTGCCGTCCGGGTTCTTGATGCCGTCCTGCTCGAAGTACTTGTTCACCGTCTCGGGCCGCACGTCGAGGTACACGTAGTCCTTGCCGTTGATGCCCCGGCCGGCCCGCACCTCCAGGTAGATCGCGCGCGAGACCACATCGCGCGAGGCCAGATCCTTCACGGTCGGCGCATATCTGGGCATGAAGCGCTCGCCCAGGCCGTTGATCAGCACGCCGCCCTCTCCGCGCACCCCTTCGGTCAACAGGATGCCCAGCCCCAGGATGCCGGTGGGATGGAACTGGTAGAACTCCATGTCTTCCAGCGGAATGCCCCGGCGATAGGCGATGGCCACACCGTCTCCCGTCAACGCGTAGGCGTTGGACGTGATCTTCCAGAGCCGGCCGAACCCGCCGGTGGCGAAGATGGTCGCCTTGGCATGGAAGACGTGCAGCTCGCCGCTGTCAATGTGCAGCGCGGTCACGCCCGCCACGCGGCCCTCGTCGTTGACCAGCAGGTCGAGGACCTGGTACTCGTCGAAGAAGACGACGTTGTTCTTGATGCACTGCTGATAGAGCGTTTGCAGGATCATGTGGCCGGTGCGATCGGCCGCGTGACACGCGCGGCGCACCGGCTGTTTGGTCACGTTGTTCGTGTGGCCGCCGAAGGGACGCTGCGCGATGCGGCCATCGGGGGTGCGGTCGAACGGCAGGCCCATGTGCTCCAGCTCGTACACCATCTCGACCGCTTCTTCGCACATGATCTTGACCGCGTCCTGGTCGGCCAGGTAGTCGGAGCCCTTGATCGTGTCGAAGATATGCCATTCGGGATGGTCTTCTTCCATGTTGCCCAGCGCGGCGCCGATGCCGCCCTGGGCGGTGCCGGTGTGCGAGCGGACCGGATAGAGCTTGCTGATGACTGCGGTCTTGGCCCGGGCCGAAGCGTGCAATGCGGCCATGAGGCCGGCGCCGCCGGCGCCCACTACAATCACATCAAAACGGTGGATCATGCCTTACCCGACTCCTTATGCGCCCTGCGCGACAAAGATCAGATAGACGGCCGCCGCCAGCACGCTCAGCCACAGGATGAAGAGCAGCGCGTTGAGCCATGCCAGCAATATCGGCCGGCGCACGTAATCCGCCAGGATCACGCGGATGCCGTTGGCGCCGTGGGTCGCCGCGAAGATGAAGAGCAACAGGCTGTAGAACTGCCAGAAAGCATTCTGGAAGTTGGGCGTGACCTCGACCTTGCTCGAAGTCACATGGAACGAGATCGGAAAGAACGCCCAACGCGTCTGCGCGCCGGCATCCATCAGCCCGCGGCCGCCGATCAGGTTCGCGTAGATGATGCTGTACGCGGCGAGCAACAACATCAACAGGCCCGACACCCGCGTGAAGAACCACATGTAGAGCTCGAACTTGCTCCGCGAACGGCCCCATGCTCGCGCCTGTGTAGTCATGAACGCCTCCCTCGCAAATGGTTCGGTCTCATCCCCGAGCGGCCCGGCTCAGGGCGTCGCCCCTAGCCGACCTTCACCCCCAAGGCGATCAGGAATGCTGGAATCAAAAATACTGGCAGGAAGATGGCCCATTGCACCCACATCGCCTCGCGATGGAAGCGATGCAGGCCGGGCCACATGTCGAGGATAACGATGCGCAGGCCGTTGAACGCGTGATAGAGCACGGCGAACAACACGAAGATCTGCACCGGCCGCGACTCGTAGAAATCGGTCACCGCGTTGGCGACCGTGTTCGCCGTGCCGCCCGTCACGCCGTACAACAGGAACGCCGCAAACACGTGCATCCCCACGAAGAGGAAGATGCCGATGCCGGTGAGCCGATGCAGGAGCCAGGCCGCCATCGGCTGGCCCCCGCGATAGGCCAGAAATTGAGCCAAGGTGACACGTCCGCGCTGGTTCATGAGTTCCCCTCGTCAGTTGTTCTGTGCGCCCTGATTGACCCAACGTTCGATCAGCTCGATCTGCTCCTTTTTCAGCGGCCGGCCCGGCGGCATCTGTCCGCCGGCCTCGGTCTTGATCCCGCGCAACATCTTGATCAGCGTGCTGTTGGCCGCGTCGCCCGCGATGATGTTCGGCGCATGGTCGCCGCTGGCCATCGTCTGTTCGTAGGTTGCG
Source organism: Anaerolineae bacterium (assembly GCA_034434235.1). Classification (GTDB taxonomy): domain Bacteria; phylum Chloroflexota; class Anaerolineae; order CG2-30-64-16; family CG2-30-64-16; genus CAKZKT01. Next base: position 12,753 of record DAOTZV010000048.1, on the reverse strand, counting down.
AGATTGTAATTGCCCTTCAAGCGCTTGCCGTGGCAATTCGCGCACTTCTTGTCGAAGATCGGCTTCACGTCTTTGGCAAAGCTCGGATTCTCGATCTTGGCCAGCTCGGCGGCCGCGGCCTCGGCGCCGGCCGGCTCCTCTTCCGGCTCGGCCCACGCGCGCATGAACGCGATGATCGCGCCGATCTCCTGATCGGTCAACGGCCCGCCGTAGGCCACCCCGAACGCCTGCATCCCTTCGCCTGGCTGGCCGAAGCGGATGATCTGGGCGATGGTGTCGTCGAAATGGCCGACCAGGAAGTCGTCCGAGTTAAGCGGTCGGGTCACTTCGCCGGCCTTGCCCTTCAGCTCGGCGCCTTCGCCGTTCTCGCCGTGGCATTCGGCGCAATGCTTCGCATACAGCTCGCCGCCGGCCGCGATCTTCTCGGCCTTCGTCGCGCCGATGGCCACGCCGGTCGCCTCGGAGGCCGGCGTGGTGACCACCGCCTGCACGGTGAGCACGATCAGGCCGACCACGATCAGGATCATGCCGGTCGTCGCGACCGGCCGGTTCAGCGGATGGCGCCGGGCGTTGCGGTCGAAGAACGGCAGGCCGAAAAGCCCGACCATGATCGCCACGCCCAGGCCCAGGATGGCGACCCCTTCGAGCTGGCCGGGGAAGTATTTGAGCAACTGAAAGGCCCACAGGAAATACCATTCGGGCCGCGGGATGTAGGAGGTGTCGCTCGGATTGGCCGGCGGCTCTTCGGGCACGCCGACGAACACGACCAGGCAGATCAACAGGATGAAGACGCCGAGCGACACCACGGCATCCTTGGCGATGGCGTGCGGCCAGAAGAGCTCGCCCTCGGCCTTCTTCTCCTTGTAGCGTTCCAGATAGCGCTTCTTTTCTTCGGCGTTCATGGATGGATCCCTTCGGCGCTGCGCATTATTCGTCGCGGTCCGGCGGCGCGGTGATGCCGATGCGGATGATCAGATACATGTGGATGGCAATCACCGCGGCGGCAATGGCCGGCACCCACCAGATGTGCAATCCGTAGAAGCGGGCCAGCGTCACCGCGCCGACCTCCTGGCCCCCGCGCACGATCCGCAGCAACAGCGGCCCGACGACCGGCACCGCGCCGACGATGTTGGTGCCCACGGTGGTGGCCCAATAGGCCTTCTGGTTCCACGGCAACAGGTAGCCGCTGAAGCCCATCACCAGCGCCAGGAGCAGGAGCACCCCGCCCGTCAACCACGTCATCTCGCGCGGGTACTTGTACGCGCCGACGAAGAAGGCTTTCAACATGTGGAGGAAGACCAGGACCACCAGCAGCGTCGCGCCCCAGTGGTGCATGCCGCGGATCAACCACCCGAAGGCCACTTCGTTCATGATGTACTGGATGCTGTCGTAGGCCTTGTCGGGCGAGGGCACGTAGTACACCGTCAACAACATGCCGGTGAAGCCCTGCAAGAGCGCCAGGATCAGGGTGGCGCTGCCGAAAGTGTAGAACCAGTTGGTCTTGGGGACAGGGCGGGCGAAGATCGTCCGCCAGATGGTGCTCAGTCCGGCCCGCTCATCGAGCCAGTGAAAGAGCGCCTGCACCTTGCCAGCTTGCGGTGTGGGAGCATCGGCCACGGCTATGCCTCCAGGCGGATTTGAATCTGGCCATTCTCGATGCGATAGGGCAGGACGTTCAGGGGCTTGGGGGGCGGGCCCGAAATCACCCGGCCGTCGGCGGCGAAGAAGCCCTCGTGACACGGACATGCGAACACCTGCCGCTCCTGGTTCCAGACCACGCGACAGCCCAAATGCGTACATACATCGGACAGCACCTTGAGCTCCTGGCCCTCTAACTGAATAGCATATGCCGTGCCCGACTGGACGGTCTTCACCCAGCCGTCCTCGACCTGTCGCGTCCATTTGAAGGGGGTGGGCACGCCGGGGGTCACGCTGGCGGCCGGGCCCAGGTTGATCCAGTTGCCCCCGGCCGCCCGCTTCAGGCCCGGGGAGATCAGATAGCCGATGGCGGGGATGGCGGCCAGGGTGCTCACCAGGCCGGCCACGACGCCGATCAGGCCGGACAGGAACTTGCGTCGGGTCGTCTCTTCAGCAGATGGGGCTTCCAGCTCTGCCATGCGTCAGCCTCCTCAGGAGTAGGACACGTTAGCGAGATTATATCCGCCTTGTCCTGGCTCGTCAAATGCCCAGGAACGGCGAAACGGGCTTCGCACCGAGTTGTCCATAATCAACGAATTGCGAAACAAATTTCGCATTACGGGATGGGGACCAGGACCACCGCGCTCCAGGGCGGCACGTCGAAATCGCGCCAGTGCCCCTCGACGTGCACGATCTCGTCGCTCAGCGCCTCGCGCCAGGGGCCGTTGTGCGGAAAGCCCAGGCCCACCCGTTGGGTCACGCAGTCGAAGTTCAGGCCAACGACGGCCACATCGCCGTTGCCGTCCCAGCGCTTGTAGCGCAACACCTTGAAACGCGGGAAATCGTCCCAGTAGTACTCGACGTAGTCGGAGCGCAACGCGGGATGCCCGGCCCGCAGGCGGATCAGCTTCCGGTAGAATTCGAACTGCTCCTGGCCCTGCGGCAGCTTCAGCTTCTGCCAGTCGAGCGGCCAGAACTCGATCGTGCGCGGGCTATCCTCGCCGAACTCCTGGCCGGCGTAGAGCATGGGGACGCCCGGGCTGGTCATCAGGGCGACGAGGCCCAGCCGGGCCTTGCGCAGGGCCAGCTCCCAACGGCTGGCGAAAGGCTCCGGCGTCGGGTCGTACCAGGCGATATGCGCGCCCCAAAACTGGATCTCGTGTTCGGGCCGGCGTTCGTCGTGGCTCACCACGTAATTGATCACCTGGTCGGCGCGGGTGAAGCCCTGCTGGCGGAAGCCGCCCAGCGCCGCCGGCATGTCCTGCCGCTCCCACTGCCACGTCTGGAAGAGACAGGCCTCGAGGGCATGGTGAAACGCGCCGTTCCAGACCGCATCTATCTCGGTCTCGTGCACCAGCCGGGCGGCCGTCTTGGCCGGATGGGTGCCGTGGATCGGCCAGTATTCGCCGATCAGATAGCTGGTGGGTTGCACCTCGCGCGCGGCGCGGGCGATCGGTGCAATGCCGATGAACGGATCGAAGGAATCGCGCTCGGGCCACGCCGGGTCGTACTCCACCCCGCCCAACCAGTCGAACCGGAAGCCGTCCACATGGTACTCTTCAAGCCAGAAGCGCACGATGTCCTGCATGTAGGCGGTCGTCCAGGGCGAGGCGTGATCCCAATCCAGCCCGCCCCAGCCGTTGGCGTGGCCGTTGTTGTGATGGTGGAAGAACGGGTTGCGATCTTCGAGCGGTTCGCCGTTGGGACCGAAGAGGGGCGGATACATCCGATAGTACGGCTGGTCGGGCCAGGCGTGGTTGAAGACCATGTCCAGGATGACCGCGATCCCGCGGCGGTGGGCCGCGTCGATCAGCGCCTTGAGATCGGCCGGCCGGCCGTAGAGGTGCTTCGGCGCCATGTAGAAGACCGGGTTGTAGCCCCACGAGCTATCGCCGGGAAATTCGCAGATCGGCATCAGCTCGATGGCGTTGACGCCGAGCGCCGCGATGTGATCCAGCTTCTGCTGGATGCCGGCAAAGGTGCCGAAGCGATCCCGGTGGTTCCGCTTCTCGCCGGCAAAATCGCGCACGCACAGCTCGTAGATGACCAGGTCGCGCAGCGCCGGCCGGTGCCAATCGCCATCGCGCCACACATAGGGCGGATCGTCGGCCAACACCGCCTTCGGCCCGTAGCGATCCCACACGATCTCGCGCGCGTAGGGATCGGCCACCCACACGCGCTTGCCGCTCTCGTCCTGGGGCACCACGAACTGATAGCGCACGCGGCCTTCCACGGGCACGGTGGCCCAGAAGTAGCCGTTGCCGTCGGTGTGCATCGGCGTGGCGGCCGGGTTCCAGCCGTTGAAGTCGCCGACCACCCAGGCGGCTTCTTTGCCGGGCGCTGTTAAGCAAAACGTGGCGACGCCGCGTCCTTCGAGATCGCGATGCGCGCCGCCACGCGGATAATCCGGCCGGAAAACCGGCCACTCGATAACCGACCGACCATCTACAACGAAGGATGACGGCGATGTCACGGGCAACAGAGTCAGGGTCAACGGGTCGGACCTCTGTAACAAAGATCACTGCATGGTCAATATACTACCACAAGGCGGGGTCAGGCACCAAACCAAATGGGACCTTGCGTTAAGCCGCGCGCAACAGCTCCTCGACAAAAGCCATGAACCGCCCCAGGTCGGATGGATAGATAGCCCGAAGTCTCTGCGCTTTATTTTGCACAATTCTCAAACGATCGGGATCCAGGTGCAACCGATATGCTCCTCGGAACAAATGCCTGAACCGACGCAGCTCATCCAGACAATCATAAGCCTCATCACCGATCACGCGAGGACGCATACCCGGGACTTCCAGCTTCATCCGACGCAACAGATCTGCATGCCACCCAGCGCGTTCAGAGACATGATTGCCGAACACCTCCGCAATACGCTGAAAGATACTCTCAAACGCCGAGTAAAGGTTGTGAAGGTAGTAGGCAACAACGATACGTTCGTCTTCCCCGTCCAGTTCCGACCACTTTCGATCAAGCGCCGCGTAGATCTCTTCAATCGCTTGAAGATCGGCCTGGATCTCAGCTCTGAGGACCAGGAGTTTCTCTTTCATAGATCAGCTCTCCCGTCTCCCGAATGCGCTGAGCGAAGTATACATCGCGCCGATCCAGTTCCACCAGGTCAATCGGCCCGGCATCTACCATACGCTCCAGGTCCCGCCAAAACGCGAAGAACTCCTCGGCGCTCAACGTCCCTTCGACAGCCACGTCCAAATCAGATGCCGCGCTCAGTCCGCCGGGGCGCGTCACCGAGCCGAAGAGGAAGACGCGACGCACTTGGGGATAATTCGGTGCGACCGAGGCAATCGCCGCGCGCAGCGCCTGGACCGCGGCCTGGCGTCGGCGCTCGCGGAGCTGATAGGCTTTCTGCTCTCGCTCGCGCAGCCAGTGCAAACTGGCCTGCACGTCGGCGATCCTCTCGCCCATGAGATGGAAACCCCTTACAGTCGCTCGATGACGGCCGACGCGAACTCCGAAGTCTTGACCTCCCGCGCGCCTTCCATCTGGCGGGCGAAGTCGTAGGTGACGATCTTGTCGGCCACGGTGCGGGTGTAGGCCGCCTCCACCGCGCGTGCGGCCTCGCCCCAGCCGATGTAGTCCAGCATCATCACGCCCGAGAGGAGCAAGCTGCCCGGGTTCACCTTGTCCTGGTTGGCGTATTTGGGCGCGGTGCCGTGCGTTGCCTCGAACACCGCCAGGTAGTCGCCGATGTTGGCGCCGGGCGCGATGCCCACGCCGCCCACCTCGGCCGCGACGGCGTCGCTCAGGTAATCGCCGTTCAGGTTGGGCGTGGCGATCACATCGTACTCGGCCGGCCGCAGGAGCATCTGCTGGAACATGATGTCCGCGATGCGATCCTTCACGACGATCTTGCCGGCGGGCGCCTTGCCGCCGAACTCGTCCCAAAGCTGCTGCTCGGTGATGGTGACGTCGCCGAACTCGTCCCGCGCCACCTCGTAGCCCCACTGCATGAACGCGCCCTCGGTGTATTTCTGGATGTTGCCCTTGTGCACGAACGTCACGCTCTTGCGGCCGTGCTCCAGCGCGTAGCGGAACGCCTTGCGCACCAGCCGCTTGGTGCCGAACTCGCTGATCGGCTTGATGCCGATGCCCGAGTTGGGCCAGAACTGCGCGCCCATTTCTTCTTTGAGGAACTTCTCCACCTTTGCCGCTTCGGCCGTGCCGGCCTTGTACTCGACGCCGGCATAGACGTCCTCGGTGTTCTCCCGGAAGATCACCACGTCCACCTGTTCGGGGTGGCGCAACGGGCTGGGCACCCCCGGATACCATTTGACCGGCCGGATGCAGGCGTACAGGTCCAGGTCTTTGCGCAGCGCCACGTTCAGGCTGCGGAACCCGCCGCCGACAGGGGTCGTCAGGGGCCCCTTGATGCCGACGACGAACTCGCGGATGGCCTCCAGGCTCTCGGCCGGGAAATAGTCGCCGTCGTAGAGCCGGGCCGCCTTCTCGCCCGCGTAGATCTCCATCCACGCGATCTTGCGCTGTCCGCCGTAGACCTTCTGCACGGCCGCGTCCCAGATGCGTTTGGACGCGGTCATGATGTCCGGCCCGATGCCGTCCCCTTCGATCCAGAGCAGGATCGGGTGATCGGGCACGTGCAACTTCCCTTCGCGCACCGTGATGCGCTCGCCTTCGGCAGGAACGATGATCTTAGTGTATGCCATGCGAATCCTTATCCAGACGAATTCAGTTTTGTCCTGACAGAAACCGCTCCACAATCGCCTGAGCAAACTGATCGAAGTCGCCAAGCTCCTCTCTCAGGTTGCGATAGACGATCCGTGCATTGATCTCAAGGTAATCGTGAACCAGAATGTTACGAAAACGCACCATGCCGACCATGCGTCTCGCCAGATCGGCATCAATAATCCCCTCGCGGCCAAGCACTGCGAAAACGTTCGCCTGATCGTCGGGCACGGCCAAACCCAACTGTCCGATCAAGTAATTCCCGATATCCATGCATACCTGGATGGCCAGCTGAAGCCGACGTTCGACGATGGCTTGCAGGTTTTCGTCCTCCAGATACTCATCCAGGGTTACGTCTTGAAACTGACGCAAGCCGCGCAGATAACCGTCGAGCTTCTGCAAGCGCGTTACGATCACCGCGGTATCCACGACCTAACCCCTCCCTTCGGATGCGGGCTAAGAGCTGATCGGCATGATATTCTCGATAGCGCTGGCCATCGTAATAACGGCTCAAGGTCCGCATCACAAAAAGGCTCCGCGCGTCAGGATCGCGATCCAATAACAGCCGGCCGGTCTTGAACACCTGAAAAACCAAGGCCGGCGCGGCCCGATTGAGCACCACCAGATCTATCGGTCTTCCGATCGACCGCAATGCTGTCTCCAGCAAGGCCCCGATCTCCAGCCCGCGCACAAACAACTCGTCTTCGTCGAGATCCCCGGCAAGCAAGACCGCCACATCTACATCGCTCAATGCATGCACAACACCTGTGGCCACCGAGCCGAACAGGTAGAGCGCGACCAGATCGTCCCGATCCGCCAGGGCGCTTCGCACGAGTTCCGCGATCTGCGAGCTATCTATGCTCTCCCGGTCCGCCACGCTTCATGCCCTCATCATCTGGCGCAATACCGCCTGCAAGATGCCGCCATGCCGATAATACTCTACTTCGACCGGCGTGTCAATGCGCGAGACCACCTCGAAGGTCTTGACGCTGCCGTCGGCCGCGGCGGCGCGCACGGTGAGGCGTTGCCTGGGCCGCATCTCGCCGCCGGCAAGGCCGCGGATCTCATACGTCTCGAAGCCGGTGAGGCCCAGGGCTTCGGCGCTCTGGCCCGGCAGGAACTGGAGCGGCAACACGCCCATGCCCACCAGGTTGCTGCGGTGGATGCGCTCGAAGCTCTCGGCGATCACCGCCTTGACCCCCAACAGGAAGGGCCCCTTGGCGGCCCAATCGCGGCTGGAGCCGGTGCCGTATTCCTTCCCCGCGATGACGATGGTCGGGATGCCGGCGGCCCGATAGGCCATCGCCGCGTCGTAGATGGGCACGGCCGCCGCATCTTGCCCCGCGCCTCCGGCCCCCAGATACACGGTGTAGCCGCCCTCGACGCCGGGAACCAGCCTGTTGCGGATGCGGATGTTGGCGAACGTGCCGCGCATCATCACCTCGTGGTTGCCGCGCCGCGCGCCGTACTGGTTGAACTCAACCGGCGGCACCCCCAGGCTCAGCAGATAGCGGCCGGCCGGGCTATCCGGCTCGATGGCGCCTGCGGGCGAGATGTGATCGGTGGTGATGCTGTCGCCGAGAAACGCCAGCACGCGCGCGGCGACGATATCGGACACGAGCGCCGGCGCAGGGGTCAGATCGGCGAAGAAGGGCGGCTCGTGGATGTAGGTGTTGTGCGCGTCGTCCCACGCGAACAGATCGCCCGCCGGCGCTGCGATCCGGTTCCACATCTCGTTGCCGGTGAACACGTCGGCGTACTGCTCCCGGAACAACTGCGGGCTGAGGGTGGCGGCGATGACGGCCCGAATCTCCTCCTGGTCCGGCCAGATGTCGCGCAGGTAGACCGGCCGGCCTTCGCCATCTACGCCGAGCGGGTCGCGCGTCAGATCGCATTCGACCGTGCCGGCCAACGCGTAGGCCACCACGAGGGGCGGGCTCGCCAGGTAGTTGGCGCGCACCTGGGGATGCACGCGGCCCTCGAAGTTGCGGTTGCCCGAGATCACGGCCGCCACGACCAGATCCTTCTCCCGCACCGCCTGGGCCACCTCTGCGATCAACGGGCCGCTGTTGCCGATGCACGTCGTGCAGCCGTAGCCGACGGTGTGGAAGCCAAGCGCCTCCAGGTAGGGGGTCAATCCGCCGCGCTCCAGATAGCTGGTCACGACCTTCGAGCCGGGCGCCAGGCTCGTCTTGACCCACGGCCTGGTGCGCAACCCGCGCTCGACCGCCTTCTTCGCCAGCAGGCCGGCGGCCACCATCACGCCGGGGTTGCTGGTGTTGGTGCACGAGGTGATCGCCGCCAGGACGACCGAGCCGTGCGTCAGGGCATCGGGAGCGGAAGGTCGGGCGTTGGGATAGGCCCGGCGGAAGCTGTCGCGCACCTCGCTCAGTCCCACGCGATCCTGCGGCCGCTTCGGCCCGGCCAGGCTGGGCCGCACGGTGCTCAGATCCAGCTCCAGGGTGTCGCTGAAGATCGGATCGGCCATGTCGTCGGTGCGAAACAGGCCCTGCGCCTTGCAATAGCGCTCGACCAGCTCGATCAGGGCCGGGTCGCGGCCGGTGCCGGCCAGGTAGTTGAGGGTCTCATCATCAACCGGGAAGAAGCCCATCGTCGCGCCGTAATCGGGCGCCATGTTGGCGATCGTGGCCCGGTCCGGCAGGCTGAGCTTGCCGACCCCGGGGCCGTAGAACTCGACGAACTTATCCACCACGCCTTTGGCCCGCAACATCTGCGTCACGGTGAGCACGAGATCGGTCGCGGTGGCGCCTTCGGGCAGCTCGCCGGTCAACTTGAAGCCGACCACCTGCGGGGTGAGCATGTAGATCGGCTGGCCGAGCATGACCGCTTCGGCCTCGATGCCGCCCACGCCCCAGCCCAACACGCCCAGGCCGTTGATCATGGTGGTGTGGCTGTCGGTGCCGACGACGGTATCCGGATAGGCGACCGACGACGATGGGCCGTCTTCCGTCGCCACCCGCACCACGGTGGCCAGGTACTCCAGGTTGACCTGATGCACGATGCCGGTGGCCGGCGGGACGACGCGGAAGTTGGCGAACGCGGCCTGGCCCCACTTGAGGAACTCATAGCGTTCGCGGTTGCGCTCGAACTCGCGCTCGGCGTTGTAGAAGAGCGCGGTCCGCGAGCCGAAGCGGTCCACCTGCACCGAATGGTCAATCACCAGGTCCACGGGGATGAGCGGGTTGACGCGCTTCGGGTCGCCGCCCAGCCGGGCCATGGCCGAGCGCATCGCGGCCAGATCCACCACGGCCGGCACGCCGGTAAAGTCCTGCATCACGACCCGGGCGGGCTTGAAGGGCAGTTCGATCGGCGCCGGGTCGCGTGGGTTCCAGTTCGCCAGCCGACGCACATCCTCTTCGGTAACGGCGAAGCCGTCCACCTGGCGCAACACGGCTTCCAGCAAGATCTTGATCGAAAACGGCAGGCGCGAGACCGGGCCGACGCCGGCCTCTTCGAGCGCGGCCAGGCGGTAGTAATAGACGGGGTGGTCGCCTCCGGACAGAAGAGCGCGTGCGCCGAAGGGATCGAGATGCGACTGAGGCATGATAATTGACTCCTGGACATGGCATGAAGCCGGCGACATCCTGCGGCCGGCAATCTTTACGATGCGAAATCCGGACAAAGGTTACCGGCCCCGCGCAACTCAGGAGGCCGGTAACTGACTGTCGAGATTATACTCGCGGCGCACTCGCGTGTCAATTTGTACGGTGCTTGCTCGCTGGATGCGAGGGGGCGCGGCTACGGTTCGATCGGCGTGAGGCCCGGCACGTTACAATCCACATCCCACGGCTCGCGCACCGGATAAGCGATGCGCAACCGGATCATGGACCCGGCATTGTACCGGTGACCCTCAGCCCGGCCCGGCACTCCGTCAGCAGGCGGCGCAGTTCGGCCAGCTCGGCCTCGTTCAGGCACGCCCACGGCGTGAAGAAGTACCGTTCGGTCGTTGCCTCGGCCTCTTCGCGCACGGCCCGGCCGGCTTCCGTCAGCCGATAAGCGTCGTCCTGGCGGATCACCCAGCCGCGTGCGATCAGCTCGTCGAGCACGGCCGCGTAGGATTCGCACGAATAGCCGCGGCGGGCGCAATGGCGCGCGCACAGCTCTTCCAGCGTGGTCGCGTCGCCGTACCAGATGTGAGTCAATGTCTCCCACGCCTGTCCGGTCACGCCCAACGGCCGCCACGACGCCAGATGTGCGTCGTCGCGGTACGCGACCAGGTCGCTCAGGTATTGGTCGAGCTGGGCGACCGGGCCGGCCTTGCCGTAGGGGTCGTAGTGCCGGGCGATGCGCAGACACCACTTGCCGGGCGGCTCCGGCGCGGCCAGACTGGCCTCGACCAGCCGGCGCAAGAGGGCGAGCAGCCGGTCCAGGTCGGCGGCCGGGAGCGGCTGCAAGGGCGCCATCGCCGCGTAGGCCGCCTCGATCAGGCGCTGGACGGCTGCGTGGCCGGCGTTGGTGAGATGATACTCGCCGGGCCCGGCCGGGGCCAACAGGCCGAGCTGCACCCCCTTTTCCAGCCGCGCCTGGAGCAGCGCCGGATTCGTGTACGCGGCGCGCACGTTCAGCCGCGCGGCCGAGACCGGATCGGGCTCGAAGATGCGGGCGGCCATCAACCAGCCGTACCACTCGCCGTAGGGGATGCCGACCGCCTCGGCCGCGCGGTCTATGGCCGGGCCATAGTGGGCGGTAAGGGCCTGAAGTGTATTCCAAAGAAGCGGCCAGAGATCGGTAGGATACGCGCGCATCGGTCTTGCTCCTTTTGTCGCAGAATAGCCAGCGCATCTCCTGCCAGGCGCTTCGTAAACGCCTGGCGGAGATGCCCGTGTTCAGGCTAGCGAGGAAGCTCTACGCTCACCGTAGTACCCTGGTCGGGGATGCTATGAAGGGTGAGCCGACCGCCGTAAAGCTCGGCAATGCGTCGAGCCAGGACCAACCCCAGCCCCTGGCCTTGCTGTTCATAACGTCGGCGCTCAAGCTGGACATAGGCGCCGATCTCGGCCATTTGCGCGGCCGTCATGCCCCGGCCCTGGTCGGTGATGGTGATCGTCACGGCATCGCCGCTCACCTCGCTGTTCACCCGCACAGGAGTCCCGGCCGGCGAGAACTTGAAGGCATTCTCGATCAGCTCTTCCAGGAGATAGGTCAGGTGCGATTCCTCGATTCGGGCCGGTCCGTCTTGCAGATTCAGATCCAGATCGGCCATCCGATCGGCCTTTTGGGCTTGTTGGCGAGCTACGCGCTCCACCAGCGCGGCCGTCCGCTGAACGCGCTGATCGCGCAGCATCTGAACTTGTTCGGGGTCCTCGACAATTTGAGTGAGCTCGTGATTCAGCAGAAATCTCTGTATCAACCGAGACAGGCGCTGACCGGCCTGTTGTAGAGCTTCGGCGATCTCGCGCAGCTCATCCGGCTGCAACGAGTCATAGTTTTCGCTCAGGATGGACGAATAGCCCACGATCACGGTGAGTGGCGTGCGCAGCTCGTGGGGCAACATGCGCGCGATGCTTTGGCGTAATTCGTCCAGCTTAGCCTGGACATATTGAGTGATTTTCGTCCGTTTCGCCAAACGCGTCGTGACAGATCGCAACAAATCGTCGCGCGTAAAAGGTTTGGTCAGGTAGTCGTCGGCGCCCAAGGCCATGCCGGCGCGCAGATCGGCCGGGGTGGCCCGGGCCGTCAGAAAGATGAAGGGGATAAGGGCCGTGACCGGATCCTGGTGTAGCTCCTGATAGACGCCGTGGCCATCCAGTTCAGGCATCAGGACATCGCAGAGGATCAGGTCGGGCAAGCGTTGTCGGGCCATTTCGACGCCGATGCGGCCGTTGGCCGCGCTGATGACTTCGTAGCCCTCTGCATCCAAAAGAGCGACCAGGTTTTCCCGAATGGGCGTTTCGTCTTCAATCACAAGAATCGTGGTCATGCATCCTCCCACAGCTCAAAATCGCCATTGTACCGCGAGCTTCAGCTCGTGCCACCCCTGTACCGCGAGCTTCAGCTCGTGCCACCCCTGTACCGCGAGCTTCAGCTCGTGCCACCCCCTGTACCGCGAGCTTCAGCTCGTGCGCCCCTGTACCGCGAGCTTTAGCTCGTGCCACCCCCTGTACCGCGAGCTTCAGCTCGTGCGCCCAGCGGACGAACCAACGGACGAACAAACGGACGAGCTAACGGACGAGCTATTGTAGATTAATAAATTATTCCGGCAATAGCTTCAGCCTCCGGCGGATGCGGCCGGGGCGAACGCCCAGTGGCCGAGGCGCGGCTCGTCGTCGCGGATGTCCGCCCGTCGCTAAAGCGGCGGGCTACCAGGTGGAAGGGCGGTAAACCGCCCTGGGATGCAGCCCCCTTGAGGGGGCTTCCACCTCGTAGCCGGACGGCTTCAGCCTCCGG
>DAOTZV010000047.1:0-25964 GCA_034434235.1 Anaerolineae bacterium | reverse complement strand
CGCGTTGGTCACCCAGGATCACGGGGTCGCGAGCGGCGCGTCCGCAGATGCTGGGCGGCGGGCTAACACTGCGATCAAGCTGACCCGCTGACTTTGGCTGGTAGTACGCGTTCGTGCTCGGATGCCGGTTGGCTGGTCGCGTGTGTCACGGGAGAGGCAGCTTATCTCCGCCGTTGGGCGGCCAAGAATTGGGCCGCATAGAAATAGCCTTCCGGTTTGGCAGATGATAAAATTCCTGAACATCCTTGTAAAAATCGCTATAACAGGGGTGGTTGTTATCTTTTTAGGGGGAACCGTCTTTTTAGGACTGCTTTGGTACTTTAGCCGTCCGCTTAGCGACGGCCAAATTCTCAAGGAGCAGTTTGAGCCCGAGTTCCCTGGTTACTCTGCGATCAAGGTCCTGGAGCGCAAAGGAGAAAGAACAGTCAGTAATCCAAGGGTACTCACCATTGAGGTGGTGATGGAGAGTTATTCAGGGCCGGTAACTTGTCAAGGAGAAGTTGGATACTTCAAAGGAGATCCGTCCAATCAGTGGATTAGATGGTACGATTGGACGTGTATAGGTCATTGGATGTTAATTGAAGATGCCAGAAGCGTACTGTTTTGGAATTGGGACCAAGGTCCGGCCCTTTGCGACACCAGAATTGAAGATACGGCATTTGTTCTCAGACGGTGGATAGAGAACGGTTGGGTAGAAATAGACCAAATTCGTCACCCCGGCATACGAGCGCGAGTGGTTTATCTAGTAGAGAACAACGTCCCTGTGACGAATAAACCCAGTGCAATGTTCAATGTTTCTCAAGCTAACGTTTATGACTTGGTTCCCGAATTGTCCGAGGATAAGAAAGTGCCTACTTATGTGTTACGTTGTGATGGAACATTGGATTTAATCTTGAGAGGTGGCCCGAGATGGTGGGAACAGCCGTTGGATCTTCGAAGTGGTGATAGGGTTATTCCTCTTCCGGCTCAAAGGCCTGCTACTACACAGCCATAGCGGTGTCAAGTCAGTAAGGCCGCCCAACAACTCGCTCCAGCCGACTGTTCCCTCGCTTCGCTCGGTCGCAGCGGCTGAGCTCGGTGCCGTTAGCCCGCCGCGTTGGTCACCCAGGATCACGGGGGCGCGAGCGGCGCGTCCGCAGATGCTGGGCAGCGGGCTAACACTGCGATCAAGCTGACCCGCTGACTTTGGCTGGTAGTACGCGTTCGTGCTCGGACGCCGGTTGGCTGGTCGCGTGTGTCACGGGAGAGGCAGCTTATCTCCGCCGTTAGGCGGCCTTATGGGTCAGAACAAGAAAGGAGCAAGGGAAATGGCTTCAGAATCAAGCGCACCACTTGATTTCGCGGATGCACGGCAGAGGACATTCAAAGGATTGCGCCGCTTCAACCTGGTTATGGGCTTCCTGCACCTGATTCAGGGCATCTTTATGTGGGTGGTCAGCAACGACAAGACCTACCCCATTTTTACCAACTATCTCACCTTCGACCGATCCACATTTACACTAAAGCCTAACCCGCAACTGTTCTACGAGTTGCGTTTTGGGCCGGCGGTGGCGCTCTTCTTGCTCATCTCGGCTGTGGCTCACTTCTATCTCTCTACCATCGGCTACAGGCGCTATGTCGAGAACCTGCAGAGGGGCATGAACCCCATTCGCTTCTACGAGTACGCCCTCAGCTCCTCGCTGATGGTGGTGCTGATCGGCATGCTCGTCGGCATCTGGGACTTGGGGACGCTAATTGCCATCTTTGGCATCAATGCGATGATGAACCTCTTCGGCATCATGATGGAGGTCCACAACCAGACCACCGCTCGGACGAGCTGGCGGGCCTTTGTCTACGGTTGTCTGGCCGGCATCGTCCCATGGATCGTGATCTTTTTGTATTTCAATGGAGCGGTCAGCTCCGGAGAGGCCAAGCCACCAGCCTTCGTCTATGCCATCGTGCCCACACTCTTCATCTTGTTCAACGTCTTTGCCATCAACATGGTGCTGCAGTACAAGAAAGTGGGGCCGTGGCGCGACTATCTCGTCGGCGAGCGGGTCTACATCATCTTGAGCCTGGTGGCCAAGACAGTGCTGGCCTGGCTGATCTGGTTCGGCACACTGGCGCCAGTGTAGAAATGGGCTGCCCAACACGCGGCTGTAGCCGACAGCGCTTCGCTCGCGCTCCGCGCTGCGGCTAAGCCCAGATCGTTGGGTTGCCAGTTCTTTGCTTGATAAAGAGGCTGTATGGCATGGTTGTTTGAATCCCAAACTATAAAAGAATACCAGCGCTACAGGAAAGGTTGATTGTTTTCTTCCGTCCAATCTGTGTAGCAAAATTTACCATGACATCTGGAGTCGCCTTTGTGTTTCCTGCCGCGTTAGAGCCAGAGTTGGTAAGGCGGTGGAAGGGTTTTGAGATGAATGTATAACCACTGGCTGCCCAACATGCGCTTTCAGCCGATCGCTCCACCACTTCACATCGCAAGGAGGACACAGTGCAGTATACCCGTCTCGGCCGCACCGGCCTGAAGGTCAGCCGGCTATGCCTGGGCACGATGAACCTGGGCGATTTTACCGACGAGCCGACCAGTTTTGCCATCATGGATCGGGCATTGGAGCTGGGCATCAACTTTTTCGATACGGCCAACCGCTACGGCAATCCGAAGGGCCAAGGCATCACCGAGCAGATCATCGGCCGTTGGCTGGCACAAGGCGGCGGCCGGCGCGAGCAGATCGTGCTGGCCACCAAGCTGCGCAATCCGATGGGACCGGGCGTCAACGATCAGGGGCTCTCGGCGTATCACATCCGCCAGCAGTGCGAGGCGAGCCTGCGCCGGCTGCAAACCGACCACATTGACCTCTATCAGATGCACCACATCGAGCGGACCGCGCCCTGGGAAGAGGTGTGGCAGGCGATGGAAGTGCTGGTGCAACAGGGGAAGATCATCTATGTCGGCTCCAGCAACTTCGGCGGGTGGCACATCGCGCAGGCGCAGGAGGCGGCAAAGGCCCGCCACTTCATGGGCCTGGTCTCCGAGCAGAGCATCTACAACCTGAAGACGCGCATGATCGAGCTGGAGGTCATTCCGGCCTGTCGGGCCTATGGGCTGGGGCTGATCCCGTGGAGTCCGCTGGCCGGCGGGCTGCTGGCGGGCGCATTGCGCAAGGCAGCCGAAGGCCGGCGCGCCGGCGAGAGCTTGCAGCGGCAGATCGAACAGCATCGGCCACAGCTCGAGGCCTACGAGGCGCTGTGCGCGGAGCTCGGCGAAGAGCCGGCTCACGTCGGATTGGCGTGGCTGTTGCACAACCCGGCCGTCACCGCGCCGATCATCGGCCCGCGCACCGTGGCGCAGCTCGAGGATAGCCTGCGCGCGTTGGAGATCACCCTGTCGGATGAGGTCCTCAAGCGACTGGATCAGATCTGGCCCGGGCCGGGCGGCGAAGCGCCAGAGGCCTACGCCTGGTAGTCGCGACCTGAACGCGGCGGCCGACAGAAGCCACGCATTCAACCGGCTTTGATTCCGGCAGTCAGTGGGGCGCACACTGTGCGCCCCACTGACGCGTTCTGAAGCTTTCTTTCTTATACCACCACGACCGCGATGCCGGCCTGGGCGCACAGCGTCTTGAAGCGCTCGACGTCCGCGTTGCTGCCCACGATGTCGCCGTAGTGCATCGGCACCGCGACGGCCGGCTTGATGTCGGCGGCCGCGGCCGCGGCCTCGTCGGCGGTCATCACGTAGGTGCCCGAGACCGGCAGGAGCGCCACATCGCAGCGGAAGCCGGCCATCTCCGGGATGTGGTCGGTATCGCCCGCATGATAGAGCCGTTCGCCGTCCACCGTGACGATGTAGCCGTTGTGGCCGGCCGTCTTGGGATGGAACGGCACGCCCGGACTGCGGAACTTGGTCAGGTTATAGGCCGGCACGGCTTCGACCTTGACCTGGCCCACGACCGTGGCTTCGCCGGGGCGCAACACGCGGGCCCCGGGCAGATTGCCGGCGGCCGACGGCGGCGCGATGACCACCGTGGACGGGCCGCTGATCTTCTTGACGTCCTCCGGCGAGCAGTGGTCGAAGTGCTCGTGCGAGACCAGGATCAGATCGGCAATCGGGCTGCCGGCCGGCAGCTTCCAGGGATCGAAGTAGATGACCGGCGGGCCGTCGAAGCGAAATGAGTCGTGGCCGAGACGATGAAGTTTGGCCAGAAGGCGCGGAGTAGACATAGCAGCAATACCTCCCCTGGATCAATGATGCAATAGCTGGTTCTGTTGGCCTATCTTACACCACTCTGGCCGGGCCGTCAATCGCGTTTCAGCACGATCATCGTGAAGTCATCGTATTGCGCCACGTCGCCGGCAAAATCGCGCACCGCGGCCGCGATGGCGTCGGCGATCTCCTCGGCCGGCCGGTCGCGCTGGGTCTGCAGCAGCCCGGCCAGGCGTTCGGCGCCGAACTCCTCTTCGGCCGCGTTCATGGCGTCGGTCACGCCATCGGTGTAGAAGAGCACCACGTCGCCCGGGGCCAGGACCAGCGCCTGCTGCTCGATCTGGGCTTCGGGCACGACGCCCAGGGGGATGCCGCGGGTGGTAAGGGGACGCACCGCCGCGCCGTCGGCCGGCGCATAGAGGGCCAGGTTGTGCCCGGCGCTGGCGTAGACGAGGCGATGGGCGGCCGGGTCGAGGATGCTGTAGTAGACGGTCACGAAGTAATCCGAGGTGCTGTCGGCCACGACGAGCTGGTTGGTGCGCATCAGCATGGCGGCCGGCTCGCGGCCGCTGAACGCGACCGCCCGCAGCAGGGTGCGCGCGAACATCATGTAGAGCGCGGCCGGGATCCCCTTGCCCGACACGTCGGCGATGACCAGGCCGAGCCGGTCGCCGGGCAATGCCACGAAGTCGCAGAAGTCGCCGCCCACCTCGCGGGCGGCGCTCCAGCGATAGGCGATCTGATAGCCGGGCACGGCCGGCGCCGCCTGCGGCAGGAGGCTCCGCTGGATGTCGTGCGCCAGTTCGAGCTCGCGCGCCAGGCGGGCACGCTCGGCCTCCTGGGCCTGGAGCCGGGCGTTCTCGATGGCGATGGCGGCCTGGCCGGCGATCCCGCTCAGGATGCGCACGCGGCGCTCGCTGAACATGTGCGATGTTTCCACATCATCGGCCACCAGTGCGCCGATCACTTCGTCGGCCACCAGCAGCGGCACCACCAGCAAGGTGCAACTGTTGAAGCGTTCCAGCCACGCCTCGGGCACGCGGTCGGTGCGGCAGGTGTCGTCCACCACCAGCGGCTGGCCGAGCCGACAGGCATCATCCAGCAGGGGCAGGTCGCCCGGCCGCACGATGCAGTCCCGGTAGGCCTCGGCCAGGCCGGCGCGCAGCGCGTGCACCGTGCGCACGCGGAAGTTGCCCTCCTCGTCGCGCAGCAGCACCGCGCAGCGGTCCACGCCGGCCACCGCGGGCGCCAGCCGCGCCACCTGCTCCAGGGTCAGGTCAATGGGCTGGAGCCGGCCGATCGCCTCGGCCACCTGGAGCAGGATGGTGGAGATCCACGCTTCCTCTTCCCGCGCGGCGGCCAGCCGGCTGTTGTCCACCGAAGCCGCCACCTGATGCGCGATGCCGCTCAACATGGCCAGCCGGCGTTCGTTCGGCTTTTCGCCGCTCTCCTGATCCAGGCTGACGCCCAGCACGCCGAAGACCTCGCCCTTGTTGAGCATCGGCAACAGCGCGATCGTGTTGCCCGGGCAGAGCAGCCGCAACAGCGCCGGCGTCTCGTCGTCGCCGGCCGGACACACGACGGCCGTCCGCGTCAGGCGTAGCCGGTCGAGCGCGGGCCAGTCGCCGACGAAGAAGCGCAAGGCAGCTTCGGGCGTGCCTTCTATCCCTCCG
Organism: Anaerolineae bacterium; assembly: GCA_034434235.1. GTDB lineage: Bacteria > Chloroflexota > Anaerolineae > CG2-30-64-16 > CG2-30-64-16 > CAKZKT01. Next base: position 20,105 of record DAOTZV010000047.1, on the reverse strand, counting down.
GCCGGCCACAGGCCGTAGCTGGCGCCGTATTGAAACGCCTGGAACTCGTCGTCCCACAGCCAGATCGTGCACGAGGTGACGCCGGCCAACATCGCGGTGACCCGCACGGCCGCCTCCAGGACGGCCGCCACGCCGTCGGCCTGGCTGGTCGCCTCGGCCACCTGGAGCATGACGGTGGTGATCCACGCTTCTTCTTGCTGCGCCTCGTAGGCGCGCGCCGAGTTGATGGCTACCGCCACCTGGTCGGCCAGGGTGCTCAAGACGAAGAGATCGTGCGGGCCGAACGCGCCGAGGGCGGTACTCTGCACGTCCAGCACGCCGATCACTTCGCCCTCGATGCGCAGGGGCACGGCCAGCTCCGCGCGGGTGTCGGGCAACAGGCGAGGGTCGTCGGGGATGTAGCGCGGCTCCTGAGATACGTCGTTGACGAGGAGCGGCTCGCCGTGTTGCGCCACCCAGCCGATGATCCCTTCCACGCCGATGCGGGCCGAACGGCCCTCGCGCAGCCATTTTTCGTTCAGCGCGTGGCCGCTGCTGGCCTTGAAGAGCGCCCGGTCGCTGCCGCGCTCGACCAGGAAGATCTGCACGTGGTAGTAGCCGAAGCGCAACGAGATCAGCTCGACGACCTGCGTGAGCAATCGGTTCAGGTCGAGGATGCTGGTGAGCTTGCGGCCCACCTCGGCGATGGTCAACAGGGCGTTGAGGCGCTGTTGGCCGTGGGCGTAGAGCCGGGCGTTGTTGAGCGCCGATGCCGACTGGTTGGCCAGGACGGTGAGCAGGCGGAGGTGGCTTTCGTCGAACGCGCCGGGCCGTTCGCTTTGAATCGAGAGCGCGCCGATGGTCTCGTCGGCGACGGCGAGGGGCAGGAAGACCGCGGAACGCGGGGGTTGCGCGCTGATGTAGGTGGGCCGGGCGGGCAGGGTCGCCAGCTCGGCCTGGAAATCGCGCACGAGCAGCGGTTGCCGGCCGGTGCGCAACCAGCCGATGATGCCGCGGCCGGGGGGCACGGTGAATACGGCCGGCGGCTGGCGCACGCCGCCTTTGACCCACACTTTGATCCGGTAGGCGTCCCCATCGAACAGGCCGAGCTGGAAGTTGTCGGTCGGCACGATGTGGCCGGCCAGCTCGTAGATCAGCTCGCAGAGGTGGTCTTCGTCGAGCTCCGCCTCCACGAGCGCCCGGCCGATCTCGGCCAGGGTGCTCAGCTCATCGCGGGGGTCGCGACCGCACACATCAGCCCGGTCCATGGTCATCGGCAACCCCAGGCACCACCCCGCGCTTTGCCATCACCAGGGTGTTGCCCTGTTCGGGCGAGAAGGCAAAGGATACGTCGTCCATCAGTTGGCGCATGAGATGAAGTCCGAGTCCGCCGATGGGGCGTTCTTCCAGGGGCAGGTTGACATCGGGCATGGGCACGGCGGCGGGATCGAACGGCCGGCCGCGGTCGTGCACCGTGATGATCAGGTCGCGATCGCGGGTCTCGAAATACAGGTCCACCTGGCCGGCCGTTCCGCCGTAGGCATGCTCGAAGACGTTCGAGCATGCCTCGTCCACCGCCATCACCACGTCGAACTGCGCGGCCGGATCCACGTGCGCCTGGCCACACGCCTCTTCGATGAATGCGCCGATGCGCGCCAGATCGGCCAACGTGCCGACCAGGTGCAGTTCCCGGCAGAATGCGCTCATGCCAGACTCCGTCGCGGGGTCAGAAGTTGCCGACCGCTTCGGCTTCGGTGGGAAAGATCTTGAACTGGTCCTTGAGGCCGGTCAACTCAAGCACCTTTTCGACGTTCGGGTTGACTTCGGCCAGGTACAAGTCGCCCCGATTCCAGCGGCGACACGTCTTCCAGGCGCCGATCAGCTCGCGCAGGCACGCGCTGCTGGCGTACGTCACGTCCTTCATGTTGACGACGATCTTGTATTTGCCGGCGTCGGTTGCCGCGCGCAACTGCGTGCCCAGCTCGGGCGCCACACTGCCATCTATCCGGCCGCTCACCCGAAACAGGGTGCAACGCTTCAGATCTACGACGGAAATCTGCATGGTGTCCTCCTTGTTTGAATTGATGTGTCACCGTTCAGCGAGCATCTTCGGCCCCGGCAACAGCCATGCCCAGGCCCAGGTACATCCAGAAGGTGGTGCTCATGTGCGGGTAGACCAGGTTGAACAGATAATGGTCGAAGATGCCGCCCACGAGCACCCCCACGACCGCCGCGCCGATCCCCAGGAGGAGCGCTTCGCGCTGCGGCTGGGCCGGCGCGGCACGGCGGACCTGGCGCCAGGCCGCGAACAGGTGGCCCAGGAACAGGCCGAGCACCGCCAGGAACCAGGCCACCCCGACGACACCCATCTCTTCGGCCATCAGCAGATACAGGTTGGAGACGCCCACATAGAGATTGGCGTCGGGCGAGCCGGCAAAGCCGACGCCGAGCCACGGGTAACGGCCGATCAGCGCCAGCGCGTCCTTGTATTCGCCCAGGCGCATCAGCGTGGCCCGATCCTGGAGCTGGATCCCCTCGATGAGGTGCGCCACGTAGGCTTCGGCCGGCGGCAACAACATGAGCAGGCCCGCGGCGATGAGGGCCATCAACAGCAGCTTGCGGTAGCGCAGCGCGCCCACCACCAGCAGCCCGGCCGCCAGCCCGACCAGCGAACCCCGGCTGTAGGTGAGGTACAGCGCGAGCAGATCGAGGACCAGGATGAGAGCCATCCAGCGCCGCCGCCAGAGCGGCGCCGGATTGACCACCTGCGGCGCGATCAGGCCGGCGGCCAGGATCATGAAGCCGCCGAGCACGTTGGGATCCACCATGGTGCCGATGGCGCGCATGGGATTGGCGGGATCATCCTCGATGTAGCGCAGCGCGCCGTAGCCGCCCGGGTAGTTCAGCCGCGCCAGCGCATCCAGGATCCGCACGGTCGTGGCCGGCGGGAGCAGGTAGAAGACGACGGCGATGGCCGCGGCCGCGGCGCCGGCCACGATGAAGAGCCCGGCAACCAGCCTGTGATCCCGGCCGGTGCGGAAGTTGTTCACGATCAGAAAGAAGCTCAGGATGCCCAGGAGCAGCTCGGCGAAGTTGCGAAGGGTGGTCGCGGTCGGCTGGCTGTAGCGCAATCCATTGGCAAAGGCAAAGATCGCCAGCATCGCGAAGGCAAGCACCGGCAGGCCGAGCTTCGTGCCCACCAGGTCCTCCTGTCGCCGCGTGGCCACCCGCATGATCCAGACGAAATAGGTGGCGAGCAGCGCCAGATCGAGGAAGGTCGGCGTGAAGCCGAGCTTGAACGGCAGCGCGGCGAACGGCAGGATGCCGATCACCGCGCAGAGCGCGACCATGCCCCAGCGCACATCGCGCAGGATCAGCAGCCCGCCGACCGCGGCCGCGAATCCGCCGATCGCGTAGATCGGCCCGGCCACGGCCACGAGCAGGGCCGCCGCCAGCCCCCCTGCGACCAACAAGGCCCCGCGCGCCAGCGCAGCCGTCCGCCGATCAGGACTGAACAGCAACCCCTCGATGCGTCCGATCACCGCGGCCATCGGACTTCTCCACCCGGGCCCGATTTGCTCCAACCTCCCGTCCAAACGCATCCCTCTCCCTTTCTTGCCCCATTATAACCCACCCCTCTCCAATCCCCAACCCCCAACCCCTACTCCCACCTGCCCAGCTCCACCGCATCCGCGCCGGCCGCCGTCAACAGCCGCGGCGCGCCCGGCCGGGCCGGATCGTAGAGCGCCAGGATCAGCCGATAGCGGCCCGGGACGAGGTAGCGCGGGATGACGAGCGTGTCGCGGGTCATCCCCGCCGTCAAATCGGCCGCAGTGAACGGCCGATCGGTCTGCGCGACCAGGCGACCCTGCGCGTCCAGGAGCTGGAGCGTGATCTTCTCGCTGCCGCGCAGGGCGTCGGCCGGGCCGTCCCAGCGCAGATAGATCGCCAGCACATCCCCCGGCGCCACACGCCGGGCGGCCACGCTCGCGGCCGCCAGACGGAATCCGGCGACAAACGGCACATCGGCCGCGGGCAGGATGGCCGGCGGCCGCTCGTAGACCTGCACCCGCCAGCCGGCCACCGGCGTCTCCGCGAGCAGGGCGTAGTGTTTCGCCAGCGCGGCCGGGGCGATCCCGCGCGCGTCCCATGCGGCGGTCTCCTGCACGGCCACCACCACCCGCTCCACGCCCTGTTCGACCAGCCGGGTCACCGCCGCGTCCGCGGCGGCCGCATCGTGCGCGGCCGGCGGCAACACCAGGTGATCGGCCGGGCCGTCGTAGTAGTACCAGAGGGTCGGATCGGGATAGGTTTGCGCCACGCGCACGCCGGCCGGCGCGTAGCCGGCCGAATGGCGCGCCAGCACGGCCGCCAGCGTGCGCCAGCCGCGCGTCTTGCTGTAGGCCGGGTCCGCGTAGTAGCGGCCGAGCGAAAGCAGGCCGAACGCCGCCAATCCCGCCAGCAACGCGGCCGGCGCGAGCCGGCCGACGAGAGCGGCCGCGGCCGCATCGCGGTCGGCCGGACGGCGGTCCTCCCGGCCGATCGCCGCGGCCGCCAGCAGGTAGAAGCCCGGCAGCGCGGCCACCAGATAGCGCTCGTTGAAGATCGGCCGGCTCTGTGCGCCGAGCCAGGTCGCCAGCAGCGGCACGCACAGATAGAGGCCGAGCAGCCAGAGGCCGCGCCGGCCGCGCGGCCCGGCCATCCCCAGGCGCACCGCGCCGATGGCTATCAGCCCCGCCGCCAGCGCGGCCAGGAGCAGCCGTTGCTCGCCGGGCACGCTCTCGCCCGCCGCGAAGACGCTCAACGCGCGCACCCACATCGCCCAAAAGCCGGGCGAATCGCCGTTGCCCACGTAGCCCGTCAGCGTCGCGCGCGCCGCGATCAGCCACGGCAGGTAGAGCAGCCCGGTCGCGATCTGGGCCGCCAGCCACGGCCGCAGGTCGCGCCGCGCGGCGCGGATCCAGACGGCCCGGCCCAACACGAACAGGTTTTGCGCTGCGATCACGTAGGCCGCGTAGTAGTGCGTGTGCAGCGCCAGGAAGGCCGCGGCCACATAGCCCGCCCACCAGATGCGGCGGCGCCGGGCCAACGCCTCCAGCATCAGCAGCGTGCTCGCCAGCGTCAGCGCCAGGCTCATACTGTACATGCGCGCGTCCTGGTTATGCCAGATGGCATACGGACTGAGCGCCAGCAGCCCCGCCGCCAGCGCGGCGACCCGCCGGCCCAATCCCAGCCGTCGTCCCAGGCGGTAGAGCAGCGCCACCGCCAGCACGCCGAACCAGAGGCTGAGGAAGCGCAGCGCGAACTCGCTGTGCCCGGCCAGGCCGAACCAGGCCTTCTGCAGAAAGTAGCTGGCGACCGGATGCGGCTCGCGCAGGGCGATGGTGGCGCGCACGATCTGGTCGAACGGCTCCAGGCTGAAGAGCCGGCCGAGCGCCTCATCCCCGCGCAGCTCCTGGTATCCCAGGCGGAACGTGCGGGCAGCAAAGGCCGCCAGCACGATGATGAGCGCGCTTCCGCGGCCGTTTGGCCTGCGGCGCTCCGGCGCCGCTTTGGACTGCGCGGACGCGTCGACGCTTTCGGCTTTGGATTGCGCCGCTTCAAAAGCGCCGACACCTCGGCGCAAGCCAAACAGCAGGAGGGCGCTCGCGGCGCTGATCAGCAGCCCGATCGCGACGCTGGCGGGCCGATAGCTCAGCTCGACCGTGCTCTCGCCCGGGGGAACCGGCACGCCGATCAGCGTCAGGTCGGCGCGGACGACCGCCGCGGACGTTGCGGCCGGATCGCCGGGCCGACGCACCGCGGCGCGCCAGCCGGGAAGTCAGTTCTCGCTCACGATCAACAGGCCGCCGCCCCGGCTCTGCACGTGCGCGATGAGGCGGTCCGGGCCGACGCGCGCCAGGCGCACGGCGCTCTCGCCGGCCCCGGCCAGCGCGCCGTCCTCCAGCCCGGCCGGTCGGCCCACGCCGTTGACCGCCGGCGGCAGCAGCGCGGTCGTGCCGGGATCGAAGCCCGCGTCGCCCAGGAGCGGCCGCGCGGCCGCGTCGTCGGCCGTTCTGATTTCGGCGGCCACCCATGCGCGCGGGTTGGCCGCCGCCAGCTCGTGCAGGTATGCCGGCCCTCTGGGCCCGACGATCTCGGCGAGAAGGCGGGACGGCGCGTACAGCTCCCGGTCGGCCGACAGCACGTACTTCACGCCGGCCAGTTGCCAGAGCCGATCGCGCGGGAAATCGCCGAGGAGCGCGGCGAAGCGCGCCAGGCGCAGCGGGCTGCTCCCGCCGACCTCCTCGACCCCCACGATCATGCCGTAGTCTTCGGGGAGGACGCCGTCGTTGTGCACGCGGCCTCCGACGCTCCCATCGGCGGGCGCGTGCGCGGCCACGATCCCGGCGACGGCCTGCGCGCCGGCCGGCGGGATCGGCTGCGGCGGCGCCAGGTTCACCGCGTAGCCGGCGATGAACAGGTCGGCCGCGGCGAGCGCGATGAGCATCCTCTGGCGGCCGGCCGGCGAACGCACGAAGCGCCAGCTCAATGCCCACGCGATCAGCACGGCCAACCCGATGCCCACCTTCGGCAGCAACACCGCGTCGCCGGGGCTATGGCCGGCCGCCCGCGCGGCGGCCGCCACGCCGATCAGCCCGAGGCCGGCGGCCGCGGCGAAGCCCAGGGCGAACCGCCGGGCCGCGCGCGGGGAGAGCTGCTTCAGCCCGGCCGCGCCGTAGCCCGCCAGCACGCTCAGGCCGAACGCCACGATGAAGGCCGCCCGCTCCTGGTCGCGAAAGAGGGCCCAGCCGGGCGCCCACCGATAGAAGAGCGGGTAGAGGAAGGCGTTGCGGCCGTAGCTCAGGAGCAGGGCGACGAGCGCGATCAGCGCCATGTACCGCATGGCTCCGGCTTGCGGAGAAAGAGGTTGCCCGGCGCCGGATCTGGGCCGGCCGATGGCCCGCGCGATCCCCAGGCCGGCCAATCCCAGCGGGATCAGGCCGACGTAGAGGGGCGAGAAGGCCGAGAAGACGCCCGGCAGGAGGAACTGGCCGGTGTCGCGCAGGGGAAAGCCGCCGCTCACGAAGGCGTAGTCCACGCCGGCGCGCACGCTGTACACCGTGAACTCCAGGCTGGGGAGCCACTGTCCGGCGCTCAGCCCGGCCGCCAACAGAAGGGCCGGCAACCAGCGCATGGTGCGGGTGGCCCACCATTGCCAGGCGATCCACCCCGCGATCACGTAGCCGATGAAGAGGAACGTCTGCGGATGCCCGGCCGTGAACGCGACCGCGCAGGCGACCCCCGCGGCTGCCCACCGGCGCCAGCGGTCGGGTTGGCGAAACGCGCGGCGCAAGAGCCACAGGATCAGCGGCAGCCAGATGGCCGTGCGCAAGACCGCCAGTTGGAGCGGCGGGTAGCCGGTCAGATAGCCGGAGAAGGCGAAGACCACGCCCGCCAACACGGCCGCCGGCCGGTCGCCGATCAGCTCGTGCGCCAGGAGCGAGGTGAAATAGCCGGCCAGGGCCACGTGCAACATCGCCTCGACCTGGAGCCAGTAGAGCCGGGCCGCCGGATCGCGCCACGGCAGGGTCAGGAGCAAGAGCAGGTTGCCGGGCGGATAGAAGACCGCGGCCTGGACATCGGCCAGGAAGGGATGGCCGGCGAACGTATAGGGATTCCAGAGCGGCAGCCGGCCGGCAAGCAGCGCGGCCTGCTGGAACAGGCTAAACGGCAGGAAATGATCGGCGAAGTCGCCCGGCGGGAACATGCGCAGGCCCAACCACAGGGGGGCGTAGAAGAGCGCGGCCAGCGCCAGGAAGCCCCCCATTTGGCCCGCGGCTTTGCCTCCGCGTGCTACCAGCCGTTCCAATGCACCCGCTCCTCGCGATATCGGTCGGCCGGGCCGGCGGGTTCGGCCGGGTGACCGATGGCGACAACGCATAGCGGCGTCACGCGCTCCGGGATGTTCAGGATGCTCCGCACGCCCGCCACCCGCTCTTCGCGCGGGTAGACGCCCAGCCACACCGCGCCCAGTCCCAGCGCGTGGGCCGCGAGCAGCAGGTTCTCGGTGGCGGCCGAGCAGTCTTGCACCCAGTACCCCTCGCGCGGCTGGCCCTTCGCGTCGCCGCACACGGCGATCGCCAACGGCGCGTGCTTCAACATCTTGCCGAAGGGCAACAGATCGGCCAGGGCGTCGAGCAGGCGGCGCTCGGTGATGACGACGAACTGCCACGGCTGCTGGTTCCCGGCCGAGGGCGCGCTCATCGCCGCGACGAGCAGCTTGTGGATCAGCTCCTCGGAAACCGGTTGATCGGTGTAGGCCCGGATGCTGCGTCGAGTCAGGATCGCTTCGTAGGCTTCCATGTCCTTGCTCCAGTGACGCTTACGTGCCAGGCACTCTCCAAGATGCCCGGCACGTTTGGTTCGGTGGGTTACGATGATCGGATAGAGCGGACGGCGTGCGCCCACGCCGTCCGCCCCTACGCGGGTGTGGCGATCCGGCGGGCGTCAAAGCGTGACGCCGACTTCTTGCGCCACGGCCCGCACATAGGCCGCGGCCTGATCGTACTCCTCCTGGCCCGGCAGATGCTCCAGCATCAGCGGCAGGTCGGGGTCGAGCGCGTTCAGCTCGCGGAGCAGCGTGCGGTAATCGAGCCCGCCCAGGCCGGGGCGCACCTCGTCCAGATGGACCGTCAGCCGGTCGGCCAGGAGGATGTCCTTGGCGTGACAGCTCTTGATCCACGGGCCGAGCTTCGCCGCGCACTCGCGGATCAGGCCGGCGTTGGCGAAGTAGCGTTGCGGGCTGTTGACCAGGTTCACGATGTCGAGGTGCACGGCAAACTGCGGCCGGTCAATCGCCGCGATCAGCGCCAGGTAGCTGTCGGCCGAGTCCGGATACATCCAGGGCATCGGCTCCAGCGTATAGAACGTGCGCGTCGGCTTGACCGCATCTATGATCTCGCGCACGGTCTGCACGATCAGGTCGAACGTCTCCGGCGTCAGGTCGGCGGGATGGGGGCCGTCCCATTTCGGGCCGCGCGAGCCGGCGATGTTGACGCAACAGCGCGCGCCGATCGCGTCGGCCAGGGCCAGGCCGGCCTGGCATTTGGCGATGGCCGCGGCCCGCGTCGCCGCGTCGGGGCTGAGCGGATTGCTCCACGCGCCGACCTCGGCGATGACGATGTCCGCGGCTTCGGCCGCGCGGGCATAGGCCCGGATCGTGGCGTCATCGGCGTCCGTCTTGACCGGACAGTAAGCGGCCCGGTAGCCGCGGCGCCGCACCGCGGCGATCCAGGCGTCGGGATGGTCGTATGGCTCAAAGACAGGCGCACCCAGTCGCATATTCGATCCCCTCGAAGTCGAAAAGACCTTATTAACTTGTCAAATCAGAGGCTTAACAGGCGATTTAAGCTGTGATATAAGGATGCCGAAGGTGTCTGATTTGTTCCCCGCTCTCATTTTAGCATGACTATTCGGAGAAGACAACCGAAAGCGGTAGGAAGGCAGGCCGCGCTCCGCGTATCGCTACGGCCACAACGCCTGCGGCCAGGGAACGCGAGCGGGCCGGTAAACCCGATCGCCCGCCAACAGCAACAGGCCGGCGTCCCGGTCGTCGGCCGCCAGGTCGGACAGGCAGCCAAGCGGCAGGACGCACCGGCGCACCGGCGGCCACGGCCGGCCGCCGATCGCGTCGTTGCCCACCAGCGTGGCGAGGATGCTCTGACATGACGCGGCCGCGGAATCGGCCGGGCCGATCGGCTCATCTACCGATCCGGTCGTCACCCGGCCGGCGTCGGTCGCCACGGTCCACGCGGCCGCGCCGGGCCCGGCAAGGAGGCCCGCGGCCGCGCGGCACGAGGCCCACAGCCGCCGGATGCGCCCCTGGCCGGCGACGAAGAGCCATAGTTCGGAGGGATAGGCGTCCTCTCCGGCCCGATAGTTCTTGACCAGCACCAGAAGCTGGCCCGGCCGGCCGATCACCTCCTGCACCGCGGCGTAGCCGTAGCGCCCCTCGGCGTCATCGGCCCGCGTCCAGCAGGAGCCGCCGTCCCGACTGACGTACAGTCCCGCCTCGGGCCCCGGATAAAGGCCCGGCTTCCAGTTGTCCAGCCAGGAGCCGATGTAGAGCGCATCCGCGGTGGCCGCAAGCGCGCCGATGACCAGCCCGGCCGGCAACGCCTCTCCGTCGGCCGCGCACCGGCCGGCCCCGTCCAGGCGCTCCCAGTTCGCGCCGCCGTCGCGCGAGCCGAACAGTCCCCCGCGCGCGCCGGCCGCCCAGATGCGCTGCGCATCCCCCGGCGCGGTCGCCACCCGCGCCAGCTCCGCGGGCAGGACGCCCTGGCCCACCCGCACCCATGAAAGGCCGGCATCGTCGGAACGCAACAGGCCGACGTTCGTCGTCGCGGCGTAGATCGTCTGCGCCGCGACGGGCGCATGGGCGAAGTCCACGATGGCGGCCGCGAGGCACGCCTGTCCGGCCGCGGCCGAGCGCAACGGCGCATTCACGGCCTGCCACGAAGCTCCGCCGTCCGCGCTGCGCCACAGCCCCTGGCCGACCGACTCGCATCCTGAGGCGTCGGTGGCGGTGCTCACCAGCAGCACCTCGCCCGCGCGATAGAGCCGCCACGCCTGCGGAATGGGCCGGCCCAGGTTGCGCCAGCCGGCAAAAGCCGGCCATCCGAGCGCGGCGGAAACGACGAGCAGGAAGACGATCACGGCCAGTCCGGCCGCGGCCACGCGGCGGCGATAATAGCTCAGCCACCAGGCCCACCAGCGGCCGGCGCTCATCTGCGGGCCGGCGACCGCGCGGCCCGGCGGCGGGACGATCGGCCGGAGCGCGCGCAGCAACCGCTCCAGCTCGGCGTCCCATCGGCGCGGATCGGTGAAGTCGGCCATCACGAGATCGGCAATGGCCCGCGGGAGGACGCAATCGGCCGGCGCGCATGGCCGCAGGCGCACGGGGATCAGCTTGCGCCGGCGGGCATTGGGGTCGAAGGTGTGCGTCAGGCGAGCTTCGTAGGCGCTCCACTCGTCGGCCGTCCAGGCGGGGGTGACGACGATGAGCGCGTGGCGCGCGGAGGCGATGGCCTGTTCGATGGCGTCGAGACGCGGCGTGCCGGGCAGGAAATCCCGATAGCCCACCGTCACGCTCAGCCCGGCCGCCTCCAGCCGCGGCACCAGCCAACCGGCCACCCACTCGCGGTCGGCTGCGCTGTGGCTGATGAAGACGTCGCGGGCATAGTTCATCTGGGATCTAGCTCAACTTGCCGCGCGCGGCCACCGGCCAGATCGCTTCCACCACCCCGCGGCGGGCCGCGATCAGCCGATCGTAGAGGAAGACGGTCGCATCGCCATAGCCGACGATGCAATCGAAGGTATCGCCCACCCGAATGCGCTCGTCCGGCGCGTCGAGGATCAGCGTGCCGTGTTCGGCCGAGGTGCGATAGGGTTGGGCCGGCGGCAGGCCCACGGGCACGGGGGGCCGGGTCCACGCGGGCAACGCCTTGAAGCCGGCATCGGTGATGATCCGATCGGCCGCGGGCCGGCTGGTGACCATCGTGCGCACGAAGAGGGAAGGCTTCGTGTGCGCGCCCCATGCCAGGTAGGTGGCGTCGCAGAAGATCGCGCCGCCGGCCTGGATCTCGCTGAGGACGCCGAGATGGGCCGAGATGGTGTAGTCGCCGCTGCCGCCGCCGCTGACGATGCGGACGGGGAGGCCGGCCGCCCGGCAGAGCCGCACGCTCTCGCCCAACAGGCCGACCGCCTTTTCGACGGTCGCGCGCTTGAGGTCGGGATCGGCGATGCCGACCGCGTGCCCCTCCCAGCCCATGATGCCTTCGAAGCGGAGGCCGGGCGTGCTGTGGATGAGCCGGGCAAGAGCCACGACCGGTTCCCCGGGCGCGACGCCGGCGCGGGCCATGCCGTTATCCACCTCGATCAGCACGCCGATCTCGACGCCGGCAGCGACCGCGGCCGCGGCCAGGGCGCGGACGTTCGCCGCGCAGTCCACGGCCACCTTCACGTCCGCGCTGCGCCGCAACGCGATCAGCCGGCCGATCTTACGCGGGCCGACGATCTGGTTGGCGATCAGGATGTCGCGGATGCCCGCGGCGGCCATCACCTCGGCTTCGCCCAGCTTGGCGCAGGTGACGCCGATGGCACCTGCGGCGATGGCCTTGTGCGCCACTTCCGGCACTTTGATCCCCTTGATGTGCGGTCGCCAGGCCACCCCGGCCGCGCGGAAATAAGCCGCCAGGGCCGCGATGTTGGCTTCGAGCTGATCGAGATCCACCCACAGGAAGGGGGTGTCGAGCGCGTCCAGGGGTTGGCCGATTTCGTTCATGAGATAGACAACCTCCGTGATATATCCCCCAATTATCCCTCATTATACCACACGATTCCCACACAAAGCCTCCAGCGTGACGATCAGGTCGCGCTGCCAGGCGCCGTCTGGTCGCGGCTCGAGCCAGATGGCGCGACGGGCCACCCGCGCCGGCACCCCTTGCGCCTGGAGCTGGCTCTGCAGTCGGCCGCGATCCATCGTCTCCAGCGCCGCCGACTTGAGCACGAACTGGCCGTCTTCCTGCGAGATAGCTTCAACTCCGGCGTTGATGGCCAGGATCTTGACGCGCACCGTGTAGAGCAGGTTCTCGACCGGCTCGGGCACCGGGCCGAAGCGGTCGCTGAACTCCTGCCGGATGTCGTCAACGGCTGCGAGGGTCGTGAGCCCGGCCAGCCGACGGTAGAGCTGCAGGCGCAGGTTGGCTTCGGGGACATAGCTGTCCGGGATGCGCGCCGGCAGGTTCAGGTCGAGGGTAACGGCCGGCGCGAGATGGAAGCTGGGGGTTGGGGGCTGGGGGCTGGGGGCTAGGGGCTGGCGACCGGGCGCCGGCTTCGCACTTCCAGCTTCCAGCTTCCTGTTCCCAGCTTCCCGCTCCCCGCTTCCCGCCTCTAGCTTCTCGTTTCCAGCCTCCAGCTTCCCGTTCCCCGCTTCCCGCTTCCTGCTTCCCGCCTCCAGCTTCTCGTTTCCGGCTTCCGGCTTCCGGCTTCCAGTTTCCAGCTTCCCGTTCCCAGCTTCCAGCTTCCGGCTTCCAGCCTCCAGTTCCCCGCTTCCGCCGCGCGCGAGCCGCTCCTTCGCCTCGGCCACGGCCTGGGCCAACAGCCGCGTGTACAGATCGAAGCCCACCGCGGCGATGTGGCCGTGTTGCCGCGCGCCGAGCAGTTCGCCGGCGCCGCGGATCTCCAGGTCTTGCATCGCAATGCGGAAGCCGGCGCCCAGCTCGCTCGCCTCCTGGATCGCCTCCAGCCGGCGCCGCGCGTCCTCGGTCAGCGTCTTGTATTTGTCCACCAGCAGATACGCGTAGGCGCGCACAGCCGAACGCCCCACGCGGCCGCGCAACTGGTAGAGCTGCGCCAGCCCGAACTGATCGGCCCGGTTGATGATGATCGTGTTGCAGTTGGGGATGTCCAGCCCGCTCTCGATGATGCTGGTGCACACCAGGACATCGTATTCCCCCTCGGCGAACGCCAGCATCACCCGCGACAGCTCGCGTTCGGGCATCTGGCCGTGGCCGATGGCGATGCGCGCTTCGGGCACGATCTTCTGCAGACGGGCGGCGATCTGTTGAATGCCCTGCACGCGGTTGTGCACGAAGTACACCTGGCCGTTGCGATCCAGCTCGCGCAGGATGGCCTGGCGCACGAGGGTCTCGTCGAACTCGCCGACGAAGGTCTTGATCGGCAGGCGCTCTTCGGGCGGCGTCTCGATGGTGCTCAGATCGCGCACGCCGGTCAGGCTCATGTGCAGGGTGCGCGGGATCGGCGTGGCCGTGAGGGTGAGCACGTCTATCTCGGTGCGCAACTGCTTGAGGCGCTCTTTGTGCGCCACGCCGAAGCGCTGCTCCTCGTCCACGATGAGCAGGCCCAGGTCCTTGAACGAGACGTCCTTGCTCAACAGGCGGTGGGTGCCCACCACCAGGTCTATGCTGCCGTTCGCCAGCCCCGCAAGCACCCGATCCTGCTGCGCGGGCGTCTGAAAGCGGGAGAGCATGGCGACCGTCACCGGGAAGGCCGCCAGCCGGCGCTGGAAGTTGGTGTAATGCTGTTGGCAGAGGACGGTCGTCGGCACCAACACGGCCACCTGCTTGCCGTCCATGATCGCCTTGAACGCGGCGCGCAGCGCGACTTCGGTTTTGCCGTAGCCCACATCGCCGCAGATCAGGCGATCCATCGGCCGCGGCTGTTCCATATCGTGCTTGACCGCTTCGATGGCGACGAGCTGGTCCTCCGTCTCGACATAGGGGAAGCTTGCCTCCAGCTCGTGTTGCCAGGCCACGTCGGGGCTGAAGGCGTGGCCCCGGACGACCTCGCGCGCCGCGTACAGTTCCAGCAGCTCGTCGGCGATCTCGGCCACGGCTTTTTTGGCACGCGCCTTGACCTGCTCCCACTCCAGCGTGCCGAGGCGATGGAGGGCCGGCGGGCCTTCGCCCGGCCCCACGTAGCGCGCCAGGCGGTCGGCCTGGTGGACCGGCACATAGAGCTGGTCGCCCTGGTCGTATTCGACCTGGAGATACTCGCGCTCGCCGCCGTCCATGGCCATCTTGACCAGGCCCTTGAAGCGGCCGATGCCGTGCTCGATGTGCACCACGTAGTCGCCGGGCTTCACATCGGCGAAGAAGACTTCGGGCGCGACCGCGCGCGTGCGTTGGGGCCGTCGCGGCTTCGGCCGGCCCCAGCCGAACAGCTCGGCGTCGGTGAAGAACCAGAGCGTCGGGCCCTCGGCCGCGGGGCCGACGCTCGAGCCGGCCGGCCCTTCGGCAGCGTGGCCGCGCAAGATCCAGCCTTCGTCCATGACGCCCTGGACGATCGTCAGGCCGGCCGGGGGCGGAGTGGCGATGTCTTCGGCCGGGACGACGGCGTGGCGTTCGGCGCCGAAGAGATCGGCCAGGCGCTGCGCCTGTCGGCTGACGAGGATGACCGCGGCGCCTTCGCGCAGGCCGCGCTCGACGTCGGCCACGATCGGCCGCATCTGGCCGCCGAAGCGCGGCCCGGCCGCAAACGCGTGCGCCAGCGGCGTATCCACCGACGCGGCCCAACCGTCCAGCGTGGTATTGCCCAACAGGAGCGGTGCGCGGGAGGCCAGCGCCTGGCGCAGGACGGCGGGCGTCACGCAGGGGCACGCGACGCTCGCCGGCAGGTCGCCCGCGGCGCTCAGGTCGCGCAGCAGTTGCGCGGCCTGACCCTCCAGGTCGTCCAGCGCGGCGATCAGCTCGGCGGCATCGTCCACGAGCACCAGGCCGGCCGGGGGCAGGTAGTCGAGCAGGTGCGCGGGCTGCGAATAGAGATAGGGGATCCACCATTCCAGGTTGCGGAAGCCGCTGCCCGCTCGCAACGCCTCGATCTCGCGCTCGTATTCGACCCGCGCCGGCGGATGACACGGCGACAGATCGAGGCCGCGCAGCCGGTCGGCCGCGAGTTCGCCCAGGCGGGGCAATGCCTCGCTCGCCGGGCCGATCTGCGCCTGGGCGATGCGCTCCAGCGTGCGCTGGGTGGAGGGATCGAACGTGCGCAGGCTATCCACCTCGTCGCCGAAGAGCTCGATGCGCAGCGGCCGGCGGAGGTTGGGCGGCCAGATGTCTATGATGCCCCCGCGGCGGCTGAACTGGCCGGGCGCCTCCACCACGGCCGCCGATTCGTAACCCCAGCCGATCCACTGCGGCAAGAGGCGGTTCAGATCGAGGGGCATGCCCTGGCGGATGGTGCGCAGGGCCGCGCGCAGCTCGCGCACGGGCAACGTGGCCTGGATCAGGCTGCGAGCCGATGCCACGACGATGGCCGGCCGGGGGCCGGCGGCCGATGGCGCCGCGGCCGCCGACAACAGGCCCACCAGCGCTTCCAGGCGGCGCTGTCGCGTTTCGGGCGCCCACGGGATGCGCTCGTAGGGCAGGGCATCGGGATCGGCGAAGAAGTGCACCGGGTATTCATCGGGCAACCAGATGCGCAGCTCGTCCACCCACTGGCGGGCCCGGTTGCTGCGCGCGGTCAAGATGACGATGGGCCGGTTCAGGCCGCGCGCCAGCACCGCCGTCACGTAGGGCCGGGCGGCGTGGTAGATGCCCAGCGCCGCGGCCGGCGGCCGGCCCTCTTGCAGAGCCGCCACCAGCTCGCGCAGCGCCGGCGAACGTTCGCCCAGATCGAGAAGCCCGTTCAGTTTCATGGCCGCCGAGCGTTGCTCACCCTGCGTTGAATTGATTCATGGCCGCGACGATCCCCTGCGCCAGCCAGGTTTCGATGGCATCCACGGCCCGGATGCGCACGAACGCCATCTCGGCTTCCTGTTCGGCCGAGAAGGCCTGCAAAACATAATCGGCCGGGTCCATCTGGCCGGGCGGCCGGCCGATGCCCACGCGCAGTCGCGGGAACGCCTCGCTGCCCAGGTGTTGGATGATGGACTTGACCCCCTTCTGGCCGCTCGATCCGCCGTCGGGCCGCAGGCGCAGCCGGCCGATCGGCAGGTCGAGGTCGTCGAAGATGACCAACACGTCGGCCAGGGGCACTTTGTAGAACTTCACCAGCGGGCCGACGGCCTCGCCGCTGGCATTCATGAAGGTGAGCGGCTTGACCAGCAGCACGCGGCCGCTCCAGCCGTTCGCCAGGTTCACCTGGCCGAGCGCCACCCGCGCGCGTTTCTGGACCTTGTCGAACTTCAGCCCGTGGCGCTCGGCGAACAGGTCCACCACCTGAAAGCCGACATTGTGGCGACTGCGCGCATATTCCGGGCCGGGATTGCCCAGGCCCACGATCATCTTCGCTGTCGGCTGGCCGGAGACGGACGGGCGAGTCAACGCATCTGCGAATGGGCGAATCAACGCTTCCACCGAATGAAAATCAGCGACGCTCACGTGCCAGGCACTCTGCAAGATGCCTGGCACGTGACGACGAATGAAAATCAGCGACGCTCATGTGCCACACCCTCCCAGGTGCCTGGCACGTCCGGTGCTGGCGAATGTCGTCGTGTCGCCCTGCTATGGCCGCACCTTGTGCCACAGCCACGCCAGCGCGGCCTTGACCGCGAAGAACGCGCCGACCGCAACGAAGAGGCCCACGGTATAGGCCGCGGCCGTCCGGGCGGCGCGCACCAGCCGCGCCGTATCCACCAGTTGGGCCGGGCTCGCCGCAGGGGTCGGTTGCACTTCGCCGATAAGCGGGGTGGGGGTGGGACTTCCCTTTGCCGCCACCGTGGGCGTGATCGCCGCCCTGGGCAGTTGCACGGTCGGCACGGCGATCACCACGGTGGGGGTGGGCGGCAAGGGCGTGGGGACCGCGGTCGGCTCGCGCGTGACGACGGGGGTGGGGGTTTCGATGGGCCGCTTATTGGCGACGAAGACCCGGCGCGGGTCGCTGTCGGTGTAGTTGCCGTCCTGGCGCACCACGCGCACCCGCAGCACATAGGCCCCGTCGGGCAGGCCGCCCGTGGCCCAGGTGCCCAACAGGCCCGCCGGCTGCTGCTGGAAATGCGCATCGCCGATGAAGATCCACGCGTTGTCGGAAGGCACCGGATAGGGCGCGTAGTACAGCTCGTAGCGCTGGAACTGCGGATGCGTCGCGGAGCCGATGATCTGGACGACCCCGCGCACGGCCGCGTCGGGCTCGGGCTGGGTGATGACCGGCTTCGGCCCCTGGGCCAACGGCGCGGCCTGGACGGCCGCCGCCAGATGCAGGAGCACGAGCAGCAAAGCAACGACAGAGAAGGGCCGTTTCATAGGCCTGATCACCTCGACTCGGAAATGGACATTTCATTCACAAGCTCTCAGTATAACATAGAGGGGATGCTTCTGCCAAAAGACACCGGCTCCACCGCCTCTTCCGAGTCCACCCGCTCGAACTGGCTGTTGTACAGGTCGGCATAGAAGCCGCCGAGCGCCAGCAACTCGTCGTGCGTGCCCTGTTCGACCACGTTGCCGTCGCGCATCACCAGGATCAGGTCGGCGTTCTGGATGGTGGACAGCCGATGGGCGATGATGAAGCTGGTGCGGCCGCGCATCAGTCGGTTCATCGCTTTCTGGATCAGGATCTCGGTATGCGTGTCCACCGAGCTGGTCGCCTCGTCCAGGATCAGCATGGGCGAATCGGCCAGAAACGCGCGGGCGATGGTCAACAACTGCTTTTGCCCCTGCGAGATGTTGGTCACTTCCTCGTTCAAGACGAAGTTGTAGCCCTCCGGCAGGGTGCGGATGAAGTGATCCACGTGCGCGGCCTGCGCGGCCGCGATGACCTCCTCGTCGGTAGCGTCCGGCCGGCCATAGCGGATGTTCTCCATGATCGTGCCGTTGAACAACCAGGTGTCCTGCAGCACCATGCCGAACAGGGCGCGCAGGTCGGCGCGGGTGAAATCGCGCACGTCATGGCCGTCAATCAAGATCGCGCCGCACCCCACGTCGTAGAAGCGCATCAGCAGCTTGACCATGGTCGTCTTGCCCGCGCCGGTCGGCCCGACGATGGCCACCTTTTGCCCCGGCCTGATCTCGGCCGAGAAGCCGTTGATGACCGGCTTGTCCGGCTCGTAGCCGAAGCACACGTCGCGGAATTCGACATGCCCCTGGACGCGGTCCAGCCTGACCGGCGACGCGACCTCGGGGGTCTCCTCGGGCTGTTCGAGGAAGTCGAAGACGCGCTCGGCTGCGGCCACCGTGCCCTGCAACACGTTGGAGATGTTTGCCAACTGGGTGATGGGCTGGGTGAAGGAGTTGATGTACTGGATGAAGGCCTGGATGTCGCCGACGGTGATCGCCTTGCGGATGGCCAGCCAGCCGCCCAGGATCACCACCGCCACGTAGCCCAGGTTGCCCACCAGCCGCATGACGGGCATCATGATGCTGGAGAAGAACTGCGACTTCCAGGCCGCGCCGTAAAGCGTGTTGTTGTAGCGGTCGAACTGGGCGATGCTCTTCTCCTCGCCGTTGAACGCCTTGACGATGAGATGGCCGCCGAACATCTCCTCCACGTGGCCGTTGACGTGGCCCAGGTAGTCCTGCTGTTGGCGGAAGAAGCGCTGCGACTGGCGCACGATCACCATGACCAGCAGCGTCGAGACCGGCACGATGGTCAGGGCGACGAGGGTCATCTGCCACGAGATGGAGAGCATCATGGCCAGGATGCCCACCACCGTCACCAGCGAGGTGATGATCTGCGTCAGGCTCTGGTTGAGGGTCTGGTTGATGGTGTCCACGTCGTTGGTGAGCAGGGAGAGCACTTCGCCGTGGGACGTGCCGTCGAAATAGCGGAACGGCATGCGGTGGATCTTGGCCATCACGTCCTTGCGCAACTGGTAGGTGACCTGGATCGCGACGTTGGTCATCAACCAGCCCTGGCCGTAGCTGAGGCCGGCCGACAGCGCGTAGAGGCCCAGCGCGGTGAGCAGGATGCGGCCGATGACGCCGAACGGCACGTCGCCCGTGCCGGCGATCTTCGCCAGGATGCCGTTGAAGAGCTCGGTGGTGGCGCCGCCCAGGATCTTGGGGCCGACGATGGAGAAGGCGGTCGAGCCGATGGCCAGCACCAGGACGATGAGGATGCTCAGCCGATAGGGTGACAGATAGGCCACCAGCTTGCGCAGCGTGCCTTTGAAGTCGCGCGCCTTTTGGACGGGGCTCATCATCATGTGCCCGCCGGGGCCGGGTCCGCCCATGGGGCGCCCCCCTGGCCCCCCAATCCTGGGGGGAACGGGGGGCTGGGGGGAACGGGGGGCTGGCCCGCCGCCCAGGCCAGGGCGAGCGGGCGCGGCCGCAGGCTGGGATTTGCTGTTGCCGTTAGAGCCGTTCATGCCAGTGCCTCCTGCTTGAGCTGCGAGAGGGCAATCTCGCGGTAGATCTCGTTGGTACGCATCAGTTCCTCGTGAGTACCCTGCCCGACCAGGCGGCCTTGATCCAGCACCAGGATCTGGTCGGCGTTCTTGATGGTGGCGATGCGCTGGGACACGATCAGCACGGTGCTGTGGCGCAACTCCTTGAGCAACGCCCGGCGCAGGCGGGCGTCGGTGCGATAGTCCAGCGCGGAAAAGCTATCGTCGAAGATGTAGATCGGCGCGCGCTTGACCAGGGCGCGGGCGATGCTCAGGCGCTGCTGCTGCCCGCCGGAGAAGTTGA
>DAOTZV010000046.1:0-28433 GCA_034434235.1 Anaerolineae bacterium | reverse complement strand
CGGAATAATTGCAAAAGAGGGCTGCATCCCAGGGCGGTTTACCGCCCTTCCACCTGGTAGCCCGCCGCTTTAGCGACGGGCGGACAGCCGCGACGACGAGCCGCGCCTCGGCCGCTGGGCGCTCGCCCCGGCCGCGTCCGCCGGAGACTGAAGCTATTGCCGGAATAATTTGTTAATCTGCAACAATCGCCCCAACCCGCGGCCGCGGCGGGCCCTGTGGGCGACCGAGGTCGCTAAGGAGCCTGCGGCCGGGCGTCGGCCTGCGCCGACGCGTGCACCCGCGGAGGTGGGTGTAGCGGCGCCGTGGCGCTCATTAGCCGCGATTTCAATCGCCCCAACCCGCGGCCGCGGCGGGCCCTGTGGGCGACCGAGGTCGCTAAGGAGCCTGCGGCTGGGCGTCGGCCTGCGCCGACGCGTGCACCCACGGAGGGGGGTATCGCGGCGCCGTGGCGCCCATTAGCCGCGATTTCAATCGCCCCAACCCGCGGCCCGGCGGGCCCTGTGGGCGACCGAGGTCGCGGCTAAGGAGCCTGCGGCTGGGCGTCGGCCTGCGCCGACGCGTGCACCCACGGAGGTGGGTGTCGCGGCGCCGTGGCGCCCATTAGCCGCGATTTCAATCGCCCCAACCCGCGGCCCGGCGGGCCCTGTGGGCGACCGAGGTCGCGGCTAAGGAGCCTGCGGCTGGGCGTCGGCCTGCGCCGACGCCCGCGCACCCACGCAAGTGGGTGCCGCGACGCCGCACCGCCCCTCAGCCGCGATTTCAATCGCCCCAAGCCCCCACGCGCGACCGCCGGCAGCTTCTCGGATCAGACGATCCGTGGTAAACTATGCGTCGGGCATGGCGGCGCGACGCTCGCGCATCGTCGTGTGACGCGCCGCCGATCGCTGTCGTTCTCTTGCATCGTGACCGCCGGAGGAACGACATGAAACGCAGATACCTGCGCATCGCAGCGGCCGGGGGGCTTGCGGGCCTGGCGATCCTGGTCATCCTGTGGTTCGCGGCCATCGCGCCGCTCCGGACGCGGCCGAAGCCGACCCCGACGGTCGTCCCGCAGATAGAGCGCGCCCCTTCCCCTGCGCCCACCAGCAGCCCGACGGCCGAAGACCCCTACCGGCCGTTGCGCGAGGCCATGGTCGAGGAACAGATCGCCCAGCGCGGGGTGACGGACCCGGCCGTGCTGGACGTGATGCGCCGTGTCCCCCGCCATCGCTTCGTTCCGCCCCAATATCTCGACGCGGCCTACGGCGACCATCCCCTGCCCATCGGCCTGGGCCAGACCATCTCCCAACCGTACATCGTCGCGGTGATGACCGAGGCGCTGCGCGTCGGGCCGGGCGCGCGCGTGCTGGAGATCGGCACGGGCAGCGGCTATCAGGCCGCGGTGTTGGCCGAGCTGGGCGTGGAGGTATACACGGTGGAGATCATCGGGGAGCTGGCCGACCGGGCCGCGGCGCGCCTGGCCGAGCTGGGCTACGGCCAGGTGAAGGTGTTGACCGCCGACGGCTATTTCGGCTGGCCCGAACACGCGCCCTACGACGCCATCATCGTCACCGCCGCGCCCGATCACCTGCCGCAGCCGCTGGTGGGCCAGCTCAAGGACGGCGGCCGGCTGGTCATCCCCATCGGCCCCACGGGCAGCTACCAGACGCTGTGGCTCTTCGAGAAGCGCGGGGGCGAGCTGCAGGCCACCAACCTGGGCGACGTGCGCTTCGTGCCGCTGACGGGCCGGCATTGATCAGCGCCTTTGCGCCAGGGCCGCCACCGCATAGGCCGCGGCGCCGAGCAACAAGACGGCCGTGAACCCCCAGCTCAGGGCCGCGATGGCCGCCAGCACGGCCGCCACCACCGACGCGCAGCCGTTGATTGCCCACGCCCAGGCAATTGCCCGCGGGCCGGCCCCTTCGATGCGCGCCAGGCCGAGCGGAAACGGCATCCCCATCAGCACCGCGAGCGGCGCCAGGGCCGTGATCGCGATCGACAGCCGCAGCGCCAGGGGCCAGCCGAGGGTGATCGCAATCAATCGCGGGCCGGCCAATGCGACGAGCGCGACGAGCAACACCAGCACGAAAAAGACCCATCCCGGCCGGATGGTCCTCTTCTCGACGATCCGCGTGCCGACGCTCGCCAGGAGCAGCAGCGGGACGACCACGACGCTGAAGGCATAAGTCGCGTGTCCGAAGGGCAGGATATAGCGCTGGATGAGGGGCACCTCCACGAACATGAAGCCCAGTCCCAGGCCGCCGAAGTAGAGCACCATTCGCCCCGGGGACACGGCCCGGCCGGATTCGGCTTCTCCGGCCGGCGCGATGAGCAGCGGGAACACGATCAGCCCGGCGCCCAGCAGCAATACCAGGCCCAACAGAGCGAAGAGCACCAGATAACCGCTGCCGCCGAACGGCTGCCACGTGTGCCCCAGCGCGGCAAACACCTCGGCCGTCTGGCCCCAGCGGAAAAAGTGAAAGAAAAAGGGACGGTCGTCGGTGGCCGGCGCGATGGCGAAGGGATAGCCGGCGTAGAACGCGCGGCGGTCGGCCGCGAGGAACATGGCCCACAGCGCCTCGTAGTCGGCCGGCCGGGGAAGGCGATTGAAGCGGTTCACCTCGTCCTCGCGGACGTCGGCCGCCCACACCAGGTCGTAGCGCCGGGCGGCGAGGAAGCGCCGCGCGGCCGCCAGCTCTTCCGCGCGCCAGCCATCGGCCGCGACGATCACCGTGATGGTCTGGATGCCCCGATAGGCAAGCAGCGCGCGTGCCGGATCGTCCACCCCGCGGCGCTCCAGCGCCTCGACCAGGCCGGCGACCAGGCGCAGGCTTTCGCTGGGCGGCGTCTGCAGCCAGCGCGTGACCACCAGCAAGCCGCCGGGAGCCAGGCGCGCCAGGCCCGCCTCGAACGCCTCGACCGTCAGCCCGTATGTCTCGGCCAGGCTATACGCGCCGCTGGTCACGGGCCGATAGGGGTCGGTCAGCGGCAGGAACACCACATCGTAGGTCGCCCGGTCGGCCGCCAGGAAGGCGCGGGCGGGCGCCAGCACCGTTCGCACGCGCGGATCGGCGTAGGGGTCGGCCGGGCCGGCCGTGGCGGCTACGGCCACGCGCTCCAGCGGGCTGCCGACGGTCGCCGTAACCTGCGACGCGCCGGCCGCCAGCGCCTGGAGGATGCCGAGTCCGCCGCCCGGCTCGAGGATCAGGGCGCGAGCGTTGGGCCGCAAGGCGAAGGCCAATGTCTCAGGCAGGCACGCGCCGATCTTGAAATCCTCGGGCCGCGCCAGGGTGATGGGAAGCAGCGCGTCGGCATCGCGCGCCAGGCCCAGTTGGCCCGGAGGCAGGTCCGCGCAGGCATAACTCAGGCCGGGCAACGCGCGCGTGCCCGCGCCCGCGATCACATCCACGCGCGCGATGGCGTCCCAGCGGCCGAACAGCGTCCGCGCGGCCGCCACGCGTTGCGCGTGCGCCAATCCCTTGTAGGGCGAGATCGCCATGCCCAGGCCCCAACGGCCCGAGGCGCTGAGATTGGCGCTGGCGAGCCACGCGAAGCCCGCGGCCCCCATCGCCGCCAGCGCGAGCGCGGCCGGCCGCACGCCGCGCGGACGGGCCGGCGCCAGCCACAAGACCGGCAGAAACCCGACCAGCGCGGCGACCAACACCGCGCCCGGCACGCCGGCCAGCTCGCCCGCGGCCGGCGCCATCACCGCGCCGGCCGCCGAGCCGAGCAGATTGGCCGCGTAGACGGCCGGCCGCGTTGCGCCGGACGACCGATCGGCCGCCCCCTCGCCGGCCGCCAGCCCCGCGGCGATCCCCAGGCCGCCGCACAGAAACGGCAGGGTCAACGCCAGGTAGTAGACGACAAACAGGCCGATCTGGCGGCGGTCCCAGGCGATGCTGTACGAATCGAACGGGAGGAGGTTGACGATGGCGTAGGCCATGGCGACGGCGACCGCGAAGCCGGCGCTGCACCCCAGGAGCACGCGTTCGGCCGGCGCGCGGCGCAACCCCGGCGCCACGCTCAAGAGGGTGCCGCTGGCGCCGAAGCCGAGCAGCGCCAGGCTGATTGCCAGGAACGCGAAGTGATAGAATTGCGCGACCGCCAGCAACCGGGTCAAGGTGCCTTCGAGGAGCAGCGTGGCCGCGGCCAGCATGGCGACGCTCCACGTTCCACGTCGCGACATAAGCCCATGCCCCCTGGGAAGGATCCGTTCGTAGTATACCCGCGAGACGGCTACGAAGTCAACGCGCAAGAAAGCGCCGTTTCAGCTTTGACCTTTCATTGGCGGCGTGATAGAATGGATGCGCTATGTCTGCAAACGAATCGCTCAACGCGAAAGTAATCGTCGTTATCCCCACCTATAACGAAGCCGATAACCTCCCGGCGTTGATTGCCGAACTGCGGGCGCTCGAGCTGTCCAACCTCTCGGTGCTGATCGTGGACGACAACTCGCCCGACGGCACCGGCCAGGTGGCCGAGACGTTGGCACAACGCCTGCCGGGCTTCGTCCAGGTTCGTCATCGGCCGGGCAAGGAGGGATTGGGCCGCGCCTACCTGGAGGGCTTTGCCATCGCGCTGCGCGCCGGAGCCGATTACATCGTCCAGATGGACGCCGACTTCTCGCACCCGCCCGCGGCCATTCCCCAGATGTTGGCCCTGATGCCCGAATACGACGTGGTCGTCGGTTCGCGCTATGTCGAAGGGGGCGCGCTCGACGAACGATGGGGATGGTGGCGACGCTTCTTGAGCTGGTGGGCCAATGAGGTCTGGTCTCGCCTGTTCCTCGGCCTGCGCGTGCGCGACATCACCGCCGGCTTCAAGTGCTGGCGCCGGGAGACGCTGCTCGGCATCGGCCTGGAGCGGATCGGCTCGAACGGCTACGCGTTCCAGGTCGAGATGGCCTATCTGACCGAACGCCTGGGCTATCGCGTCAAGGAGATCCCGATCTACTTCGAGGATCGGCGGATCGGCAAGTCGAAGATGAGCATGCGGGTGAAGTTCCAGGGCGCGTGGGATGTCATCCGGATTCGCTGGCGCTACCGCGGCAAGATCGCCCGGGCCCAGGGCTAGAGGATCGCACGTGAAGGCGTCGCGCAAATACGATCTGGCCATCGGGCTGGCGCTGTTGCTGCTGCCGTTGCTCTGGTTTTGGCCGCAGGTGTTCGGCGGCCGCACGCTCCTGCCGGCCGACAACCTGTATCAGTGGCAACCCTGGCAGAGCTATGCCGCGCAGTTGGGCGTAGCCACCCCCTACAACCCCCTGATCAGCGACCTGGTGCTGGAGAACCTGCCGTGGAAGACGTTCATCGTCGAACGGTTGCGGGCGGGCCGGCCCGGCGATATCCTTTGGAATCCGCGCGTGTTTGCGGGCGTGCCGTTTCTGGCGGCCGGCCAGCACTCGGCGCTCTATCCGTTCAGCCTGATCTTCTACATCCTTCCCCTGTGGCGCGCCTACGGCATCTTCTCGGCGCTGCAGCTCGGCCTGGCCGCCGTGGGGATGTTCCTCTTCGCGCGGGCGTTGGGCCAGCGCCGGGCCGGCGCGGCCATCGCGGCCATCGCCTACGCGTTCTCCGGCTTTTACATCGTCAGCGTCAACTTCACCATGATGATCGCGGCCGCGGCATGGCTTCCCTACATCCTGGCCATGATCGAGATCATCATCGCCAAGCAGGAGCAGAAGGGCGCCGTGGCCTATTCGCCCGTGCCCTACGTGGCCGCGGGCGCGCTCTTCCTGGGCGTGCAGGTGTTGGCCGGCCATGTGGAGATCACCTACTACGTGCTCCTGGTCAGCGCGCTGTTCGCCGGCTGGCGCCTGATCGCCGCGTGGCGACGCCTGGGCGCCTGGCGGCCGTTGCCCCGGCTTGTGCTCTGGCTGGGCATCATGATCGGGCTGGGGTTGGCGCTGGGGGCGGTGCAGTTGGTGCCCCTCTACGAGCTGGTGCGCCAGAGCTTCCGGGAGGGCGCGGCCTCGCTCGCGCAGGTGCGCGGGTGGGCCTGGCCGAGCCGCCAGATCGTCACCTTCCTTCTGCCCGATTTCTTCGGCAACCCGACCCACCACGCTTATTTCGATATCTGGCGCCGTGCCTGGACGCCGGTGACGCAGAACGCGCTCGGCCAGCCGCTGCACTCGATTGATTGGGGGGTGAAGAACTACGTCGAGGGCGCCAATTACCTGGGCCTCCTCACGCTGGCGCTGGCCGGGGTGGCGCTGGCGGCGACCGTTGCCGCGCGGCGCCACGGCCGCGCGGCCGGCCGCGGCATGTCCACCTTCACCATCGCCGGCTTCGTCGTCCTGGCCGTGCTTTCGCTGCTCTTCGCGTTCGGGACGCCGCTGTACGCCATCCCGTTTTACCTCTTGCCGGGCTTCAATCAGCTCCATTCCGCGTTTCGCTGGGTCTATCCGTACACGCTGAGCATGGCCGCGCTGGCCGGCTTCGGGGTCAGCGCGCTGTTGGAGGCCCGCGAGACGGCGGCCGGGCCGGCCGATTGCTTCGCCGCACAGGTCCGGCTGGCGGTCATGCGCACGGCCGGTCGGCTGGGGATCGTCGGCCTGGCGGCGGGCGCGGGAAGCCTGGCCGTCGTCCTGCTCAGCATGGTCGTTCCGGCGCCTTTTGTGGCGATCGGCGGCCGCATCCTGGCCGCGTCCGACCTGGCCCGGTCGAACGGCTTCGCGGACGCTGCGATGGCCTGGAGCTACGAGGCCGGCGTGCTGGCGAAGTTCGGGCTCATGGCCGTCCTCACGGGGCTCGTGCTCTGGTGGGCCGGCCGCCAGGAGACGGCCAGAGAGCTCCCGGCGGACGTTGCTTCGCCCGCGGCCGGCCGGTTGGCGCTCTGGCCGGCGGCCGCCATCGCGGTGCTCGTCGCCGACCTGTGGCTCTTCGGCCATGCCTTCAATCCCGCGACCGACCCCAAGCTGCTGGAGTTCAAGCCGCCGGTGATCGCCTGGTTGCAGGCGCAGCGCACGGCCGAACAGCCCTGGCGGTTGACCAGCTTCGACGGCCCGGACGAAAAGACGCTCAACGCCAACTCGGCCATGACCTACGGCCTGGAAGATGTGCGGGGCTACGATTCGATCATCCCCCGGCAGTACGTCGAGTACATGAAGCGGATCCATCCGCAGGGCGAGCTGCTCTACAACCGGATCGCCGCGCTCTACACCCGGCTCGGCGACCGGGCCAACTACGATGTGCTCGACCATCCCCTGCTCCATCTGCTCGGCGTGCGCTATGTCGTCACGACGCACGCCATCCCCAATCCGGGCTACCGGCTGGTCTACGACGGGGAGGTGAAGGTCTTCGAGAACAGCCGCGCCTTCCCCCGCGTGTTCATCGCGTCGGAGGCGATGGCCGCGGCCGATCAGTCGGCCGCGCTCGACGCGCTGCTGCGGGTTGATCCGGCGCGGGTCGTGGTGGTCGAGGGGCTTGCGGCCGATGCGTTGCCCGCGCCGGCGTCGCCGCAGTTGCGCGAGGCGCGCATCAGCAGCTACACCCCGCGCGAGCTCTTCGTGGATGTCAACCTGAGCGACCGCGGTTGGCTGGTGTTGACCGACAACTTCGCCGACGGTTGGAAGGCGTACCTGCGGCCCTTCGGCGCCGCGGGCGAGGGGATCACCGCCGGCGGCGAGGCGGTGGAGCAGCAATTGCCCATCTACCGCGCGGACGGGACGTTCCGGGCCGTGTACATCCCCCAGGCCGGCCAGTGGACGGTGCGCTTCGTCTATTCGCCCCGCTCGGTGATCCTGGGCCTCTACGGCAGCTTCCTGGGGGGCGTCACGCTGATCTTGTTGCTCGGCTGGTGGGCCTGGGGCCGGCTCTACCGCGGCGACCGCAGCGAGGTGGGCCGGGTGGCGAAGAACAGCGCGGTGCAGATGGCCACCGCGCTGATGACGCGAGGAATTGATTTCGCGTTCGCCATGCTCCGATTGCGCATTCTCAGCCCGGCCGGCGAAGGCGCCTACGCGTTCGCCATCACCTTCTACACCACGTTCGAGATCGTCACCCGTTTCGGTCTGGGGACGCTGCTCACGCGCGACGTGGCCAAGGATTGCGGCCAGGCCCGGCGTTATCTGTCCAACGTGGTCGGGCTGCGGACGTTGCTGTGGCTGGCGAGTCTTCCGGTCATGGCGCTGGTGGTGTTGGCGTATCAGCGCGGGGGCCAGCTCTCCCCGGGGACGGCCGAGGCCATCGCCCTGTTCGTGGCCGCGCTCCTCTTCGCCAACATCGCAGATGCCATCAGCGCGGTCTTCTTCGCCTACGAGCAGATGGAGCATCCGGCCGGCATCGCCACTGCCACCGCGGTCGCCAAGGTGGCGCTGGGCGCGCTGGTGCTCCTGCCGCCCTTCGAGTTCGGGTTCGTCGGCCTGGCCGGCGTGTCGCTGGTCATGAACGTCGCGCAGGTGATCTGGCTCTATGCGGTGTTGCGCCGGACGGTGTTGCCGCATGCGGCTTCCCCTGCGGCCGGCGGATCCGAGGCGCGGCCGCGCGGCCGGCTGGTTCGCCGCGCGGGGGGGTGGGATTGGGCGTTGCAGCGCTACATGCTGGTCGAGTCCGGGCCGCTGATGATCAACCATCTGCTGGCGAGCGTGTTCTGGCGCGTCAATCTGTACATCCTGCAATGGTTCGCCGGCGCGACGGCGGTGGGCATCTTTTCGGCCGCGATCAAATACCTGGACGGCCTGAACGTCATCCCCAGCTATTTCACCCTGGCGATCTTTCCGATGATGAGCCGGTATGCCCAGGGACAGAACGACGCGCTGGCGCGCGCCTACCGGTTGGCCGCGCAACTGCTCTTCATCCTGGCGCTGCCGATTGCGGTCGCGTTCACCTTCCTGGCCACGCCGCTCATCCGCATCCTGGGCGGCGCGGCCTACCTGCCCCATTCGGCCATCGCGTTGCAGATCACGATCTGGTCCATTCCGATCGGCTGGGTGAACTCGGTAACGCAGTATGTGTTGATCTCGGTCAACCAGCAGCGCTTTCTCACGCGGGCGTTCGTCATCGGCGTGCTCTTCACCGGCATCGCCAATCTGCTGCTCGTGCCGCGCTTCGGCTATCTCGCCTCGGCCGCGCTGCTCACCCCCGCGGAGCTGGCGCTCTTTTTCCCGTTTGCGTGGGCGGTGCGCCGCCATGTGACGGCCATGCCGTGGCTGCGCCTGGGGGGTGGGCCGCTGCTGGCGGCCGCGGCCAACGCGGCCGTGGTCTGGGGCCTGGAGCGGGCCGGCACGCCGATCTTGTTGGCGCTGGTGCCGGGCCTGGCAGCTTATGTGATCTTGCTCTTTGTGCTGGGGGTTTTCCGCGGGGGCGATTTCGCCGTCCTGGCGTCCCGGCGCCCCCGTCCGCTGAGGTTCGCGCCGAAGATTCACTCGTAGCTGCCGGCCAATTCATCCGCCCTGGGGGGCGCAAGCCGGAGGCTTGCGTTACGGAGGATGCAGGCGCCTGTACCGCAAGCTTCAGCTTGTGTCGCAAGCCGGAGGCTTGCGTTACGGAGGAGGCAGGCGCCTGTACCGCAAGCTTCAACTTGTGTCGCAAGCCGGAGGCTTGCGGTACAGGGGGGTGATGGCCGGAGGATCACGCCATATTTAGCAAGGAGGAGGTCGAAATGCGCATCGGTATCATCACCAGCGGCGGTGATGCGCCGGGAATGAACGCCGCGATCCGGGCGGTCACCCGCTGCGCGCTCGACATCGGCATGGAGGTGGTCGGCATCCACGAGGGATGGCAGGGCGTCATCGAAGGCGGCGCCAGGTTCGAGCCGTTCAACTGGCGCAGCGCCGGCGGCATCCTCCAGTGGGGCGGCACGATCCTCGGCACCGCGCGCTCCGAAGCGTTCCGCACGGTCGCCGGCCGACGCCAGGCCGCCCGCAACCTGGTGCAGGCCGGCATTGACGGCATGGTAGTGGTGGGCGGCGACGGCTCGTTGACCGGCGCGCTGCTCCTCCACCAGGAGTGGCCGGAGCACCTGAAGGCGCTGGCGGCCGAGGGCGCGATCCCGGCCGAGAAGGCCAAAGACCCGGCCCCCTTCCGCATCGTCGGCTTGCCCGGCTCGATAGACAACGACCAGTACGGCACCGACATGAGCATCGGCGCGGATACCGCGCTCAACACCATCGTCGAGGCCGTGGACCGGCTCAGCTCCACGGCCGACTCGCACCAGCGCACCTTTGTGGTCGAGGTGATGGGCCGGCGCTGCGGCTACCTGGCCCTGATGAGCGCCCTGGCCACCGGCGCCGACTGGGTGCTGATCCCGGAGGAAGAGCTGGATCCGCGCTGGCACTACCGCATGGTGGATGCGCTCAAGCGCGGCCGCGCGGCCGGCCGACGCCACGACCTGATCATCTTCGCCGAGGGCGCGCGGCACAGCGACGGCCTGCCGATCCGCGCCGAGACGATCACCGAGATCCTGAAGACGCGCATGGGGGTCGAAGGCCGCGTGACCGTCCTGGGCCACGTGCAACGAGGTGGCTCGCCCACCGCGTTCGATCGCGTGCTGGCGTCGCGGCTGGGCGAGGCGGCGGTGAACCACCTGGCCGGCCCCGATCCCACGCCGGTGATGATCGGCCTGGTCGCCAATCAGCCGAAGGCAACGCCGCTGACCGAAGTGGTGGCCAAGAGCCAGGAGGTCAACGCGCAGATGGACCTGGGCCAGTTCGAGGAGGCCCTGAAGCTGCGCGGGCCCAGCTTCCTGGATACCCTCGACCTGGTCAAGACGTTGAGCCGGGCCGAGCCGAAAGAGGCGCTGCTCGATCGCGGCCGCGTGTGCCTGTTGACGGGCGGGCCCGACGCGCCGGGGATGAACGCCATCCTGCGCACGGCCCTGCGCATCGCGCGCAACGCCGGCCAGGACGTGATCGGCGCGCGCTACGGCTTCGGCGGGCTGGCCCGGGGCGACATGGTGGAGCTGGGCTGGATGGACGTGCAGAACTGGATGGGCCTGGGCGGGTCGGAGCTGGGCGCGGTGCGCCACGAACTGACGGCCGAGGAGATCCCGGGCATCGCGCGCACGATCAAGGCGTGGGACATCCGGGGATTGATCGCCGTGGGCGGGCTGGAAACCTACCGCGAAGTGGGCCGGCTGGTGGAAGCCCGTGACCGCCATCCGGAGCTGCGCATCCCCATCATCTGCGTGCCGGCCACCATCGGCAACAACCTGCCGGGCACCGAGTTCACCATCGGCGCGGACACCGCGCTGAACAACATCGTGGATGCGGTGGACAAGATCAAATACACGGCGAGCGCGGCGCGGCGGGTGTACATCATCGAGGTGATGGGCCGGCGCTGCGGCTACCTGGCGCTCACCGCCGGCATCGCCACCGGCGCCGAAATGGAGCTGTTGCCCGAAGACGGCATCGCGCTCGAAGACCTGTTGCACGATACCGAGCTGTTGCGGCGCGGGTTCGACAGCGGCAAAAAGTTGGGCATCGTGATCATCGCCGAAGACGCGTCCCCTTATTACGATACCGATTTCGTGCGGCGGGTCATCGACGCGGAGGCGCGCGGCGCGTTCGAGGTGCGCGTGTGCATCCTGGGCCACCTCCAGCGCGGGGGCGTGCCGACCGCGTTCGACCGCATCCAGGGCGCCCGGCTGGGCGCGCGGGCCGCGCAGCAGATCATGGACGACATCGCGGCCGGCCGGGATCAGGTCAACGTCATCGGCCTGGTGCAGCGCGGCATCCGCATCACCCCCTACGCGGAAGCCATGGCGAGCATGGACCTGGTCAACGGCCGGCCACAGGAACAGATGTTCCTCGGGTGGCGGCGCCTGGCCGATAAACTGGCCAAGCCCGGCCCCGACCACGCCGCGCGACGGTGAGAGTACGGCTTTGGGATTGCAGCAATTCCCGATATACCCGGCGCGTTTCCGGCGCGCTGTGCGTCCGGCGGGGCCGCCCGGCGATCAATCTGTGGGGATTGCTGCCGTATTGACAAACCGGGCGATTTTTGATATAAGAGAGGTGTATGATGGCGGCGATGCCGCGCGAATCATACATCCCCTGCGACCGCAACCCACGTGCGCCGTTCGGCGCGTGCATTGCCATTCCAGCGGTCGCATTCCCGACTGCAGAAAGGAGGCGAGGCCCGGAGGAGGAGTAGCAACCGATCAGCCCAAAAACGATTCTGGAAGCAGCCGCCCATTCGGACGGCGCGGAGACAGGTGCTTTCGATTTTTTCTCACACGGTGAAAGGAGATTCTTTCGCAATGAAGCAGCTCAATCGTCGTGAATTCCTCAAGTTCGGTGCGCTGGTGGCCGGCGGCGCGGCGCTCGCAAGCTGCGCGCCGGCGCCCGCTACCCCCGCGCCGCAACAGCCGGCCGCGGCGCCCAAGGCCACCGAAGCCCCCAAGGCCGCAGCCCCCGCAGCCGGCGCGCAGAAGCTGGAGATCTTCTCCTGGTGGACCTCCGGCGGCGAGATCGAAGCCCTCAACGGCCTGTTCGAAGTCTACAAGAAGCGCTATCCGGGCGTTGAGATCGTCAACGCCGCGCTGGCCGGCGGCACCTCGTCGGGCGGCAACATGAAGGCCGTGCTCCAGACCCGCATGATGGGCGGCGATCCGCCCGAGTCGTTCCAGGTGCACCTGGGCGGCGAGCTGATCGGCACCTACGTGAAGGCCGGCCAGATGGAGCCGCTGGACTTCCTCTATAAGGAAGAGGGCTGGGACAAGGTCTTCCCCGCCGAGCTGATCGAGATCGCTTCGTACGAAGGCAAGCCCTGGTCGGTGCCGGTGAACATCCATCGCTCCAACATGATGTGGTACAATAAGAAGATGTTGGCCGATGTCGGCGCGGAGCCGCCCAAGACCTGGGACGAGTGGTTCGTGTTGGCCGAAAAGCTCAAGGCGAAGGGACAACCGACCCTGGCCATCGCCGAGAGCGGCGCCGGCTTCACCGCCCACGTCTTCGAGACGATGATGATCCCCGTGCTCGGCCCGGAGGATTTCAAGGGCCTCTTCACCGGCAAGACCTCGTGGGAAGACAAGCGGATCGCCACCGCGCTGAACATCCTCAAGAAGGCGCTCGACTACGCCAACGCGGACTTCCTCAACGTGAGCTGGGGCGACGTGAACCAGCTCATGGTCGCGGGCAAGGTCGCCATGATCATCCAGGGCGACTGGACGCCCGGCGTGCTCTGGTCGCTGAAGTTCCAGGACTTCGGCTGGGCGCCGGCCCCGGGCAACGAAGGCATCTACCAGATGCTTTCCGACTCCTTCGGCCTGCCCAAGAAGGTCAAGAACCGCGAGGCGGCGATCAACTGGCTGCGCGTGTGCGGCTCGAAGGAAGGGCAGGACGCCTTCAACCCGGCCAAGGGCTCGATCCCGGCCCGCATTGATGCCGACGTCACCAAGTACGGCGAGTACCACAAGTGGGCGATGGAGCACTGGAAGAA
This sequence comes from Anaerolineae bacterium, assembly GCA_034434235.1. Classification (GTDB taxonomy): domain Bacteria; phylum Chloroflexota; class Anaerolineae; order CG2-30-64-16; family CG2-30-64-16; genus CAKZKT01. Next base: position 15,071 of record DAOTZV010000046.1, on the reverse strand, counting down.
GGACAAGCTGGTGCCCAGCATCGTCCACGGCGCCGCGGCCCCGGTCAGCTTCATGACCGACTTCATGAACGCCATCAACGTCTTTGCCACGAAGAAGAACGTTGAAGAGACGCAGGCCGCGCTGGTCAAGGCTGCGAAGGATGCCGGTTTCCAGAAGTAACGAGACCGCTGCGACATCCGGGGGCGGCCATGCCGCCCCCGTGAGAGCACCACGCCGGCGAGCGCTCAGATTTCGTGGCGATCTGGCGATCGCCATCGTGGTGCTGATGCCTTCCATCGTGGCGGTCGCCATCTTCATCTATTTCTTCATCGCCTACACGTTCTACGTGTCGGTGGTGAAGTGGCCCACCCTGTTGCCCGATTACACCTTCGTCGGCCTGAAGAACTGGATCAACATGTTCCAGGACATGCGCTTCAGGATCGACATGCGCAACCTGGCGCTCTACGCGCTCGGGTTCATGACGCAGTGCATCGTGATCGGCTTCCTGCTCGCCTCGTTGCTCGACCAGAAGATCAAGAGCGAGGCGGTCTTCCGCACGATCTTCATCTTTCCGTTTGCCGTCTCGGGCATCGTCACCGGCGTCGTCTGGCGCTGGCTGATGTACCCCTCGGCCGGCCTCAATCAGCTCTTCGGGCTGGTCGGGCTGGATTTTCTCAAGTCCAAATGGTATACTGATCCGACGTGGGGCATCCTGGCGGTGACGATCGCGTCGGCCTGGCAGTTCTCCGGCTACGTCATGGCGCTCTATCTGGCCGGCTTGCGGGGCATCTCCCATGAGCTGAAGGAGGCCGCGGCCATAGACGGCGCCAACACCTGGCAGCTTTACCGGCGGATCATCATCCCGCTGCTGGCGCCGGTCACCTTTACGGCCGTGGTGCTCACCGGCATGGGCTCGATCCGCGTGTTCGACATTCCGGCGGTCCTGGGCACCGGCGCGGCGTTCAGCACCGACGCGCTGGCGTTTCACATGTTCCAGCTCACCTTCCAATCGAACAAGATGTCGTCGGGCGCGGTGATCGCCAGCGTCATGATCATCCTGGCCGGCTTCCTGGTGGGGCCCTACCTGGCGAGCTTGCAGTTGGAGGAATCGCAATGACGTTCCAACGAGCCTGGTCGCGCGGTGCGATCTACTTCGTGCTCATCGCCTTTGCCGCCTGGTATCTGATGCCGATCTACCTGATGCTCATCACGGGGATGAAGACCTTCGACCAGGTCAACATCGCCACCATGTGGGCCCTGCCGCGCGGCATCTCGCTGGATGGCTTCAGCCAGGCGTGGGTGAAGGTGGCGCCCAACTTCAAGAACAGCATCATGATCACGGTGCCGGCCGCGGTCATCTCGGCGTTCATCGGCTCGATCAACGGCTATATCTTCGCCAAGTGGAAGTTTCGCGGGTCGAACACCCTCTTCATGCTCTTCCTGGTCGGCATGTTCCTGCCCTATCAGGGGATCCTCATCCCGTTGGTGCAGACGCTGATGGCGCTGGGGTTGTACGGCTCGATCGTGGGCGTGATCTTCGTCCACTGCATCTTCGGCATCCCGATCACCGCGCTGATGTTCCGCAGCTACTTCGCGGGCATCCCCAACGAGCTGGTGGACGCGGCCAAGATAGATGGCTGCGGCTTCTTCGGGATCTACCGCTGGATCCTGTTGCCGATCGCGTTTCCGGCGTTCGCGGTGGTCCTCATCTGGCAGTTCACCACCATCTGGAACGATTACCTGATCGGCCTGGTGGTGGTGAGCAATCCGCGGCTGGCGCCGGTCAACGTGGCGGTGCAAAACCTGGCCGGCACCTACTACACCCAGTGGCAGGTACAGATGTCGGGCGCGCTGATCGCCGCGCTGCCGACCATCATCGTCTACCTGGCGCTGGGCAAGTTCTTCATGCGGGGGCTGCTGGCGGGTTCGCTGAAGGGATAAGGCTTCGAGGAGGGAACGGCGATGGATCGCAGCCAACTCGACCTGTTCCCACCAGGTCGGCCGGGGCGCGGCACGGCCGGCGAAAAGACGCGACCGATCGCCGCGTTGCCGTCCGACCTGACCGCCGACTCTTCGCTGACGGCCGCCATGACCGGCTTCCACGGCTACATGGTGCGCCAGGGTTTTTCCGATAACACGATCAGGGCGTTTCAGGCCGACCTGAACCTCTTCGCGCGCTACATCTCTCCCAATCGGCCCATCGGCCAGATCGGCCAGGCCGACCTGGAACAGTTCCTGGTCTGGATGCGCGTGGATCGGGGGGTGCCGTGCAGCCCGAAGACCTACGCCCGGCGACTGACCACCCTCAAGGTGTTTTTCGGCTGGCTGGCCGAAGCCGAGGTGTTGCCGAACGATCCGGCCGCCGGCATCCCCCATGAGCAGCCGACCACGCCTCTCCCCGAGATCCTGTACGACGAGCAGGTCAATGCCCTGTTGAGCACGGCGCGCGATCTGTTGTGGGCGCCCAAGCCCGACGCGCGGCCCTATCTGCTGGTCACCCTCCTCTTGCAGACGGGGATCAAGAAGAGCGAGTGCATGGAGATCAAGCTGGAGCACATTGACCTGTCGAACCCGCAGGCACCCGTGCTCTACGTGCGCTACGCCGACCCGCGACGGACGCTGAAGGAGCGCAAGCTGGCGTTGGGGCCCAACTTCACGCCGGCCTATCGGCAGTACCTGCGCGAGTACGAGCCGAAGGAGTATCTCTTCGAGTGCACGGCGCGCAACCTGGAGTACGTGTTGACCGACCTGGCGGCCATGGCGGGGATTGCGGGGGGTGTGTCGTTCGAGCAGTTGCGCTGGACGTGCGCGGTGCGGGACTACCGCAACGGCATGCCGGCCGAACGCCTGCGCGAAAAGCTCGGCCTCTCTCTGATCAGTTGGCGCGAAACCCTGCCGAAGATCCAGAAGCTGGCGCGGCCGGCGTTATAAACCCTATTGCCCTTTCGTGAAGAGCGGCAGCAACTGCTGAAGCAGCGCCTGGTACTCCTCGTTGTTGTCCAGATAGCCGCCGCTCCAGCCGCCGAGCGCGTATACCTTGTTCCCCAGCGCAACGGCCCCCAGATTGCGCCATTGCCCGGCGATCGGCGTCTCGATGCGCGACCACGCGTCGGCGCTCGCATCGTACTGCTCGTTGAAGCTGAGCGCCTCCGTCCAGCCGCCGCCGATGGCATATAGCCGCGCGCCGAGCGCCACCAGCCCCAGGCCCCCGCGCGGCTGGCTCAGCGCGGCGCGCGATGACCACGGTCCCGCGGCCGTCCCCTCGGCCGCCGGGTCGTAGACCAGCACGCTCGCCAGCTCGTGCCGGCCGTCGAACCCGCCGGCCACATAGATGCGGCCCCCCAACGCGCTCGCCGCGTGGAAGCCGCGCGGCTCGGGCATGGCCGACCCGCTCGACCAGCGATCGCCCGCCGGATCGTAGATCAGCGTATCCGCGCGAAAGCGAACGCCATCCCACCCGCCGAAAAGATAGAGCCGGCCATCCAGCTCCGCAGCCGCATAGGCCGCCAGAGGGAAGGGGAGCGCCGCGCGCGTCTCCCAGGCGTCGGCCTGCGGATCGTAGACCTCCAGCACGTCGGCGCTCTGGCCGTCGGCCAGCGTTCCGCCGGCCACGTAGATGCGGTCGCCGATGCGGACGGCCGCGATGTTGGCCGTCGCGGTCGGCTTGGCCGCGGCCGTCTGCCAGGCGTTGGCCGAGCGGTCGTAGAACAACACCTGATCGGTGATCCCGTCGGCCGTTTCGCCCGCGATCACGTACAGCCGCACGCCATCGGTCGCCACGGCCATCCGGCTGCGCGCCGCGGGGATGGGCGCCCTGACGATCCACCGCGACACCGGATTGCGCGCCACGGCCCCGATCTGCGCCTGGCCGATGTCGCTGAACGGCGTCACGTGGCCGGCCCGGCCGGGCGCCTGCCACCCTGCCGACGCCAGCAGGCCCGCCGCGATCAGCACGGCCGCGACCACCATGTAAATCCGCTGCCACGTCGCCAGCGGCGCCGGCACGGCCGGCGGCTCTTCGACCGGCTCGACGGGGCCGGGCTCCGCCTCGCCGGCTGCGCCGGCCGCCGGCATCCCGCCGCCGACGGTCACCCATCCCCGGCGCACCGCCTCCATCGTCGCCTCGGTGCGCGATTGCACGCCCAGCTTCTCGAAGATGTTGCGCAGGTGGACCTTGACCGTGTTGGGGCTGATCACCAGCTCGCGCGCGATCTGCTGGTTGGTCTTGCCATCGGCCACCAGCTTCAACACTTCGATTTCGCGCTCGCTCAACGGACCGAGATCGTCAGGCATAGGGGGCGAGAAGTCGGTAAATCGGTAGATCGGTAAATTGGTAAATTGGTAAATTGGTAGATCGGTAGATCGGCAGGCCGGGATCGGCGACCGTCATTGGGCCCATTTGAGCAGGGGGAGGATGAACGGCACCGGCAGGGCCGGATGATGCGGCCGGACGCGCACGCCGTAACGCACCGCGCCCTGCTCGATCGGGCCGAGCACGGCCTGATAATGATACTCGCCGCTTCCCCCGGACGCCATCGCCATCGGCACGGCGCGGGTTCGATCCAGCTTGCCGTCGTCACGGGCGACCCCGTAGACCAGCTCCACCGCCAGGAAATCGGGGGGGAGCGGCCCCGGCCGCAAGACGGCGCGCACGGTCACGGGCTCGTCGCCTCTGGCCTCTGCGACCGGCCGGCCGGCCACTTCCGCGGGAAACGCCTCGACGGTCACCTGCGGCCAGGCGGCCCGCACCTGCTGCTCCCAGAGGGCCAGCTCGTGCGCCAGCGCGCCGGCCTCGATCTGCTGGCCGAAGCGGCCGGCGGGGAAGTAGTAGCGGGTGCAATACTCCTTCAACATGCGGGCCAGGCTGAAGACCGGCGCCACCGTCTGGATCGCCCGGCGCATCTTCTTCAGCCAGCCGTGCGGGATGCCGTCGGGGCCGCGATCGTAGAAGAGGGGCACGATCTCGTTCTCGAGCGTGTCGTAGAGCGAGAGCGCGTCGGCCGCGTCTTGCGCGGCCTCGTCGGGATAATCGCCGTCCTGGCCGATGGCCCAGCCGTTGGTGCCGTCATATCCTTCGCACCACCAGCCGTCCAACACGCTGAAGTTGGGGATGCCGTTCAGGCCGGCCTTCTGGCCGCTCGTGCCGCTGGCCTCGTTCGGCCGGCGGGGATTGTTCAGCCACAGATCCACGCCCGACACCAGGTGGCGCGCGATGTTCGCGTCGTACTCCTCGACGAACAGGATGCGGCCGGCAAAGCCCGGCTGATGGCTGAGCTGATAGATCTGTTGGATGAACGCCTTGCCCGGCTCGTCGGCCGGATGGGCCTTGCCGGCGAAGATGATCTGCACCGGCCGGTCGGGGTCGTTCAGGATGCGCTTGAGGCGCTCGGGATCGCGGAAGATCAACGTGGCCCGCTTGTAGGTGGCAAAGCGCCGGGCAAAGCCGATGGTGAGGGCGCGCGGATCGAGCCCGCGCGCGGCCACGGCCACCTCGACCGGCGTCGCGCCCGTGCGGGTGAGCTGGCGCGCGGTGCGGCGGCGCATCAGCTCGAGCATCTGGCCGCGCGCGCGGGTGTGCTGCGCCCACAGCTCGGCGTCGGGGATGCGTTCGACCGCGGCCCAGGTGATCGGATCATCTATGGCCGTGCGCCAGCCGAAATCGAGATAGCGATCGAACAGCGCGGCCAGCTCGGGATGCAACCAGGTCTCGGTGTGCACGCCGTTGGTGATGTGGCCGATGGGCACTTCGTCCACGGGCACGTCGGGCCACAGGCTATGCCACATGCGCCGGGCCACTTCGCCGTGCAGCTTGCTGACGCCGTTGGCGTAGGCGGCCGTGCGCAGCGCCAGGGCAGTCATGCTGAACTGTGGCCCCCACGGATTCTGGAAGCGCCCCAGGTCGAGGAACCGTTCGCGATCGAGCCCCAGGCGGGGCCAGAAATCGGCGAAGAAGCGATCCATCAGGTCGAAGTTGAAGGCATCGTTGCCGGCCGGCACGGGCGTATGGGTGGTGAAGAGCGCGTTGCCGCGCACGGCCCACAGCGCCTCGGCGAAGGGCATCTTCTGCTCTTCGATGTATTCCCGCAATCGCTCCAACTGGAGGAACGCGGCATGTCCCTCGTTCATGTGCCAGACGTCGGGCCGATAGCCGAGCGCGCGCAGCGCGCGCACGCCGCCGATCCCCAACACCACCTCCTGCGAGATGCGGATCTGCACATCGCCGCCGTAGAGCCGGGCCGACAGCTCGCGGTCGGCCGGCGCGTTGCGCTCCACGTCGGTGTCCATCAGGAAGACCGGCACCCGGCCGACCTGGATGCGCCACACGCGCGCATAGACGGTGCGGCCGGGCAGCTCCACGCTGATCATCACCTCGCGGCCGGCCGGATCGAGGGCCGGCCGCACCGGCACCTCGCTGAAATCCAGCTTCTCATAGATCGCCTCCTGGCGGCCGCTGGCGTCGATCTGCTGGCGGAAATAGCCCTGCGGATAGATGAAGCCGACCCCGACGAACGGCAGGCCCAGATCGCTGGCCTCTTTGCAATGGTCGCCGGCCAGGATGCCCAGGCCGCCGGAGTAGATCGGCAACGACTCGTGGAGGCCGAACTCGGCCGAAAAATAGGCGATGGTGCGCACGCCGGGTTGATCGGGCTGGGGCGGATACCAGGTCCGCACCGGCCGCATGTAGGCATCGAAGGCATCCATGACGGCCGTGTAGCGCGTCCGATAGGCCCGGTCCTGTGCGGCCCGTTCCACCTTCGTCTGGCCGACCCGGCGCAGGAACTTCACCGGGTTATGGTTGACCGCCTCCCAGAGCTCGGGATCTATGTCGCGATAGAGCGCCTGGGCGTGCGGGTTCCAGCTCCACCACAGGTTATAGGCCAGTTCCGCCAGCCGTTCGATCGGCTGCGGCAGCCGGGCCACAACCGAGAGTGAACCTGACAATGTCATCTCTGCTCCTCGTGAGCAGCCGCTCCCTGCGGCTGCCGGTGTTTCATCATATGTGCTCCATTATACGTCACAGGGCCGATCTGGGCAACAAAGGGGGGCAACGACGAAGGCGGTAACCGAGTCCATGAGTTTCACCCCCCGATTTCGATTACCGTCCCACCTGTGATACAATTCCTCCCGACGAGCTGCTCACGCAGAGCTTCACGCGCCGGGGCGCACGGCCGTGCGCCCCGGCCGGATACGTCGGCCGCAATGGCCGGGTTGGTCGCATGCGCTATCTGCTGTTCTTCAAACCTTACAACGTCCTGCCCAGCTTCACCGACCCCGACGGCAAGGGCCGGCCGACGCTGGCGCAGTACATCCAGGCGCCCGGCGTCTATCCGGCCGGCCGGCTCGACTACGACAGCGAAGGCCTGATGTTGTTGACCGACGACGGCGCCCTGGCCCATCGGCTCACCCATCCGCGCTATCACCTGCCCAAGACCTATTTCGTGCAGGTGGAGAATATCCCGACCGAAGCGGCTCTGGATGCCCTGCGCAAAGGGGTGATGGTCAAGGGCGAGATGACCGCGCCGGCCGAGGTGGAGCTCTTGCCCGCCGAGCCCGACCTGCCCCCGCGGCCGGTCCCCATTCGCTACCGGGCCGACATCCCTACCGCCTGGCTCAAGATCGTCCTGCGCGAGGGCCGCAAGCGCCAGGTGCGCCACATGACCGCCGCGGTCGGCCATCCGACCCTGCGGCTGGTGCGGGTGGCCATCGGCCCGCTCACCCTGCGCGGCCTGGCGCCCGGCCAGTGGCGGGAAGCGAGCAGCGGCGAGCTGGAAGCGCTGCGAAGGGCCTTGAGCTGGCGCAGCCGATCAGAGAGGTCTATGGCATGGAAGAACTGACGATCTTCGAGCTTCAACAGCGGATGGCCGCCGGCCAGCTTACCGCGCGCCAGCTCACCGAGGCGTATCTGGCGCGCATCGCGGCCGTTGACCGGGCCGGGCCGCGGCTCAACTCGGTCATCGAAGTGAACCCCGATGCATTGGAGATTGCGGAGGCGCTGGATGCCGAGCGCGCCGAACGCGGCCCGCGCGGGCCGCTGCACGGCATCCCGATCCTGATCAAAGACAACATTGACACCCACGACCGGATGCAGACGACGGCCGGCTCGCTTGCGCTGGCCGGCTCGATTCCCCCGCGCGACGCCGATCTGGTGGTCCGGCTGCGCGCCGCGGGGGCGATCATCCTGGGGAAGACCAACCTGAGCGAGTGGGCCAACTTCCGCTCGACTCACTCCACCAGCGGCTGGAGCAGCCGCGGCGGTCAGACGAAGAATCCCTACGCGCTCGACCGCAACCCGTGCGGCTCCAGCTCGGGCTCGGCCGTGGCCGTGGCCGCCAACCTGTGCGCGGCCGCTGTGGGCACCGAGACGGACGGCTCGATCACCTGCCCGGCGAACGTCAACGGCGTCGTCGGCATCAAGCCCACCCTGGGGCTGGTGAGCCAGGCGGGCATCATCCCCATCGCGCACAGCCAGGACACGGCCGGCCCCATGGCGCGCACCGTGGCCGACGCCGCGCTCCTGCTCGCCGCCATGGCCGAGCCGAACCTGATCCCCCTTCCCCCTTCCCTCTCAGGGGAGGGGTCGAACCTAACCCCCTGGCCCCCTTCCCTGCAAGGGAAGGGGGAAGGCCATCCCTTCTCCCCTCCCCTCTCAGGGGAGGGGTTGGGGGAGAGGTGGGAAAGGCCGTTGGCCGGCGTGCGGCTGGGGGTGGCGCGCAACTATTGCGGCTTCCATCCGGCCGTGGACGCGATCCTGGAAGAGTGCCTGCGCGTCCTGCGCGATCTGGGCGCCGAGATCGTGGATCCGGCGAACATCGCCACCGAAAAGGCGCTGGAAGAGCCGGAGTTCACCGTGCTCCTCTACGAGTTCAAGGCCGACCTGAACGCGTACCTCGCTTCGCTGGGCCCCGCTGCGCCCGTCCATTCGCTGGCCGAGGTCATCGAGTTCAACGAACGAAACCGCGATCGAGTCATGCCCTACTTCGGCCAGGAGATCATGCTCATGGCCCAGGAGAAGGGCCCGCTGACCGACGGGACCTACCTGGAGGCGCTGGCCGCGTGCCGCCGGCTGGCGCGCGACGAAGGAATTGACCGCACGCTTGCCGAGCACCAGCTGGACGCCATCGTTGCGCCCACCGGCAGCCCGGCCTGGTTGACCGATTATCTCTGCCGCACCAGCTCGCACACCAGCTCGACCGCGGCCGCGGTGGCCGGCTACCCGCACATCACCGTGCCGGCCGGCTACATCTGGGGCCTGCCGGTCGGCCTGTCGTTCATCGGCCGGGCCTGGAGCGACTGGACATTGATCCGGTTCGCCCATGCGTTCGAGCAGGCCACGCGCATCCGCCGGCCGCCGCAATTTCTGCCAACAATAGATTTTGCCCGAACCTGAGCAGTTCGGGCCACACAAGGGAGGCATACCATGACACGGATCCAAACTCGCGGTGATTGCGTTTTCTGCGGCCGGGAATTCGCCAAAAGTGCGATCGGCCGACATTTGAGCGCCTGCGCCAAACGCAAGGAAGCCCAGGCGCAGGCCGAGCTCACCACACGTCAGCGCCAATCCCTCTATCACCTCCAGGTGCAAGATGCCTGGGGCGCGGGCTATTTTCTACACCTGGAGATGCGCGGCGAGGCGACCCTGCGCGACCTGGACTACTATCTGCGCACCATCTGGCTGGAGTGTTGCGGCCACCTCAGCGCGTTCGAGATCAACAGCCTCTCCTACGATCGGGAACCCGACCCGTGGATGGGCCGGTCGAGCCGGACGATGAACATAAAAGTAAACCGCCTGTTCCAGCCCGGAATGGAATTTGGCTACCAGTATGACTTCGGCACCACCTCGGAGTTGACCATCAAGGTCATAGCGCAGCGCGAGGGCCGGCCCCTCAGCGATCATCCGATCTTCCTGATGGCCCGCAACAAGTTCGAGCCGCCGCCGTGCATGGTGTGCGGCAAGCCCGCCACCTGGCTGTGCACCGAGTGCATGTACGACGAAGAAGGTCGTTGCGAGCTGTGCGACGAACATGCCCAGGAGCACGAGCACGAAGACATGCTGTTGGCCCTGGTCAACTCGCCCCGCACGGGCATGTGCGGCTACAGCGGCCCGGCCGAGCCGCCGTATTGAGATTGATGCTCCGACCGAAGGCGGCCTATTTCTTCTACTTCGCGGCCGGCGCCTGTTTGATGCCGTTCATGGTGCTCTATTACGCGCAGAACGGCCTCTCGGCCAGCCAGATCGGGCTGTTGTCGGGCGCGCTGCCGTTGGTGACGCTGATCAGCGCGCCGCTGTGGGGCGGCCTGGCCGACGCGACGGGCCGGCATCGCGCGCTCTTGCTGCTGGCGCTTGGCGGAAGCATGGCAGCCGTGCTGGGCCTCTGGCAAATGCCCGGCGTCGGCCGGTTGATCCTGTTCGTCGTGCTGAACGCCTTCAGCCTGGCGCCGGTCATCCCGTTGATAGACAACACGGTGCTCGCCATGCTGGGCGAACGGCGCGGCCTCTACGGCCAGACGCGCCTCTGGGGTGCAGTCGGTTGGGGGATCGCCGCGCCGTTCGCCGGCTGGCTGATCGACCGGGCCGGCATGTCGGCGGCCTTCGCCGGCAACATCCTGCTGTTATGCGGCTGTCTGCTGGCCGCGACCGGATTGCCCGTCGGTCGAAGCAGCATCGCCGGCTCCTATTGGCGCGGGATGCGCCGGCTGCTCGGCAACCGGCAATGGACGGCTTTCCTCGCCAGCATCCTGATCGGCGGCCTGGTGATGTCCATCGAGATGAGCTTCCTGTTCCTCTACCTGGAACGGCTGGGTGCCAGCAAGACGCTGATGGGCATCTGCCTGACGGTGTCCACCGTCAGCGAGCTGCCGGTGTGGTTCGGCGCCGATCGGCTGATCGAGCGGCTGGGCACGCGCAACGTGCTGGCGCTCTCGCTGCTGGCATGCGCGGCGCAGGGCTTCGGCTATTCCCTGATGACGGATCCGCTCGCGGCCCTGCCGATCCAGCTCCTGCATGGCCTGGCCTTCTCGGCCAGTTGGGCGGCCGGAGTCGCCTATTCCGGCGAGATCGCGCCGCCGGGGATGGGCGCCACTGCGCAGGGCGTGTTCTCGGGCGTGTCGTTCGGGCTGCGCGCAGCGCTGGGCGCGTTCCTGGGCGGCACGCTGTTCGATCTGATCGGCCCGGCCGCGACGTTCCGCTGGGGCGGCATTGCGGCCCTGGTCGGCATCGGCTTTCTGTGGGCGGCAAGCCGCCGCGCGGCGACGGCGAAAGCGTAATACGAAATTTATTTCGTATTACAACCATAAAATCGTAATACGAAATTCATTTCGTATCATAACCATAAAATCGTAATGCGAAATAAATTTCGCATTACGATTCGAGAGAAATAAAAATGGGACGCATCCTGGTGCTCTACGACAGCGCCACCGGCAACACCGCCAGAATGGCCGGCTACGTAGCCGAGGGCGCGGCGAGCGTGCCCGGCCACGAGGTGCGGGTGCGTTCGGTGGATGAGGCCACCAAGGCCGACATCCTCTGGTGCGACGGGTTGGCGGTGGGCACGCCGACCAATCTGGGGCTCACCTCCTGGAAGATGAAGCGCTTCTGGGACGAGCTTTCAGACGAGATCTGGGGACACGTGGACGGCAAGATCGCCTGCGCGTTCTCGTCGTCGGGCGGCTGGGGCGGCGGCGCCGAGCTGACGTGCATGGCCACGCTGATCATGTTGATGAACTTCGGCTTCCTCACCTTCGGCGTGACCGACTACGTGGGCAAGAAGTTCACGCTCCACTACGGCGCGGTCACTGCTCGCGAGCCGCGCGCCGAGGAGGAGATCGCGGCCTGCCGTCGGCTGGGCAAGCGGCTGGCCGAATGGGTGGCGGTCTATGTGGACGGCCGCAAGGAGTTGCATCCGGGGCCGATCCAGGGACGGAATTGAGGCACGCCTACTTCACGGCGAGCGGCAGCCCCGCGACCATGAAGAGCACGCGGTCGGCCGCGGCCGCCAGGCGCTGGTTGGCGCGGCCCAGCGCGTCGCGGTAGGCGCGGCCGAGCGGATAGGGCGGCACCAGGCCCAGCCCCACCTCGTTGCTCACCACGATCCAGGTCGCGCTCCCCGCATGGTAGGCCGCCAGCAGGGCCGACACCTCGGCATCCACCGCGGCCTCGGCCGCGCGGGCCGACGGCTCGTCGCCGAGCGCCAGAAGCGCGTTGCTCGCCAGCAGCGTCAGGCAATCCAGCAGCACCGCGCGCGCCGGCCCGATCGCTTCGCTCAGCGGCGCGGCGACCAGCGACGGCGCCTCCAGGGTGCGCCAGCCGGTCGGCCGGCCGGCCCGGTGCGCGGCGATGCGCTCGCGCATCTCGTCGTCGAACGCCTGCGCGGTGGCGATGTAGAGCACGTCGGGCCCGGCCAGCTCCAGCGCCAGCTTCTCCGCGTGCGCGCTCTTGCCGCTGCGCGCACCGCCCAGGATCAAGATCAATTCTTTCTTCATGGCTGTCCTTTTTGGATTGCGGCGCCTTGGCGCCGCTTTGCTTTCCCCCACGTGACGAACGAATCTAGAGCGGCATCACGATGCCGCAATCCAAAAGCCTACCGCCGACAGCGCGTCAGTGAGGCAGCCAGCGCCGCCTGCGACGACTCCAGGTCGGCCTGGTTGAAGACCTCCAGCGTTAGCACGCCGGAGAAACGGCCGGCCAGGAATGCGATCACCGGATCGAGCTGATCGGCCGGCACGTGGGCCAGCGACGCATGGTCGCGCGCTGCGATGCCGTGGATGTGCACCACTCGCGCCCGATCCACCCAGCGCGCCAGATGCGCCAGCGGATCGGCCCCTTGCAGCCACAGGTGGCCGATGTCAATGGTGCGGCTGATCGGCAACGCCTCCACGATCGGCGCGAACGCCTCCGGATCCCAGCGCTCCAGGTTCTCCACGCAGAGCCGCGCCGGTTCGTCCAGCCACCCGCAGACGACTTCCAGCGCGCGGCGGGCGTTGGCCTGCCAGCGGGCGAGCCACCTCTCCCCCGACCCCCTCCCTGCGAGGGAGGGGAAGGCTCCTTCGTTTCGTCCCCCCACGCGCAGGGGAGGGGTAATGCGCCAGGGCTGGGGAAGCGCGCGGCCATCCAGATGCACCGTGTACGCGTAGGGCCTCAGCGCCGCCGTCGCCTCGATCACCCGCCGCGCCTTGATCAGCGAGATGTGCGTCTCCTCGCCGCCGTCCCCCAGCCGCAGGTCGAGCGGCAGGTGCACGGTGAAGGTCAGGCCATGCGCGGCGGCCAGCTCGTTCAGCCGGCCGCACAACCCCGCGTCGGGCAGGTTGCTGCCGTATTCGTCCGTCTCGAACAACACGAGCTCGACGTCATCTACCCGCGGGGCCAGGAACTCGACGTTGGGCAGGATGTCGGCCGGGATGATGTAGGAGGTAGTGCCGATGCGGAACATGGTAGGGATTGGGGATTGGGTATTGGGTATTGGGAATCAGGTATGGATCGCGCAAAGGGCGACCAACGCGGCAGTTTCGGCCAGCTCGATGATCGCGCCGTAGACGTCGCCGGTGAGGCCGCCGAGGCGGCTGCGGGCCAGGCGCGCCATCGCCAGCAGCGCCAGACCGGCCGCGGCCCACAGGATCAGCCCGCCCCAGAGGAGCGGGCCGGCCGCCAGCGCCGCCAGGCCGGTGGCGATGACCAGCTCGCGGCCGCCCAGCCCGCGACGGAAATAGTCGCCCATGCCGCCCGGCCGCGCCGACGGGTAGGCCTTCGCCGCGATCACCGCGGCCCAGCGCGCCAGCGCGGGGATGGCGATCAGCGCGGGAAACGCGTGCGGACTGCGCAGCGCGCCGTCCAGCGCGGCCAGCTTGACCAGCAACAGCAAGATCAGGCCGGCCGCGCCGAAGCCGCCCAGCCGCGGGTCCTTCATGATCTCCAGCCGGCGCTCGCGGCTCACGGGCACGAAGAGCGCGTCGCAGCAATCGGCCCAGCCGTCCAGGTGCAGCGCGCCCGTGAGCCCGGCCCAGGCGGCCAGGAGCAGCGCGGCCGGCAGGAGCGGCGCGGCTTCCGCCAGGCCGCTCCGCGCCGCCAGCCACGCCATCCCGGCCAACAGCGCGCCGATCAGCGCGCCGACGAGCGGGTAGAACGCCATCGCCCGGCCCGGCGGCGCGGCGTCATCGGTCGGAACGCGTACCGGCAGGATTGTCAACAGGCCGATAGCGCACAGGAAGTCGTTCATGGAGCGTCAAACGTCAAACGTCATTTCCAATTTACCCGTTTACCAATTTACCGACTTGCTCATCCTTCCTTCTCGCTCACTCCCGCCTCGGCGAAGGTCGCCATTTCGTCCAGGATGCGGCAGGCGGCCTCGATCACATGGAACGCGAGGACCGCGCCGGTGCCTTCGCCCAGCCGCAGGTCGAAGTCGAAGAGCGGCCGCACGCCCAGCAGGTCGAACATGGCCGCGTGGCCGACCTCCACCGAGCGGTGCGAGGCGATCAGGTAGGGCCGGGCCGCGGGCGCCAGTCCCACCGCAATGAGCGCGGCCGCGCCGGAGATGAAGCCGTCTATCACCACCGGCACGCGATGGGCCGCCGCGGCGATGATCACGCCGGCCAGGCCGGCGATCTCCAGGCCGCCCACCTTGCACAGCACGTCGAACGCGTCGGCCGGGTCGGGCCGGTTGACCGCCAGCGCCGTCTCGATGGCCGCGATCTTGCGCGCCAGGCCGGCGTCGTCCACGCCGGTGCCGCGGCCGGTGACGCTTGCCACGGGTCGGCCGCTCAGCGCGGCCACGATCGCGGCCGACGGGGTGGTGTTGCCGATCCCCATGTCGCCCGTCGCCACCAGGTCGAGCCCGGCCGCCACCTCCGCCTCCAGCACATCCACGCCGGCCTGGATCGCCTGATCGGCCTGTTCGGCGGTCATGGCCGGGCCGCGGGTGAAGTCGGCCGTGCCGTAGGCCACCTTGCGCCGGATCAGGCCCGGCGCGTCGGCGAAGTCGGCCGCCACGCCCACGTCCACCACGGCCACGCGCGCGCCGGCCTGGCGGGCCAACACGTTGATCGCCGCGCCGCCGGCCAGGAAATTATACACCATCTGCGGCGTCACCTCGGCCGG
>DAOTZV010000045.1:0-7614 GCA_034434235.1 Anaerolineae bacterium | reverse complement strand
TCAATTCCCCCAATCCGACAGGACGACCAGCTCTATCTCCGGGGTCGTCGGGTCGTTCGTCTTGAGCTTCACCCGGAAGTCGTGCGGGCCTTCCATGCCTTTGTGCATCATGAATTCCATCGCAAGCAGCGTGCTTTGCCCGGGCTGGATGGTCGTCGCACCGACGACCGGCCGGGGCGGTCAGCAGCCCTGTTTGACTTCGACCACCGGCTGGTTCAGGATGCTGAGGGGCCGGTCGCCGACATTGCTCAGCCTGAAGGTGGCCTTCACGGGTACATCGAGCGGCACCTTGCCGAAGTCGATCAGCGTGCGGTCAACGGCCAGCCGGGGCGCGTTGACGGCCGATGTCGGGCCGGCGGTGTTCGCCGCCGGCCCTCCTGGCCGCGCCAGGAGCACGAACCCGAGCACGATGAGCAGCAATGCGCCGGCCGCCGCCGTCAACAGCAGGGCGCCGCGTCGAGAGGGCGGGACGGCCGCGGCCTTTCCGCCTTTAGGAAGTTGATTGGTCTTACCGGACATCCATTCCTCCTGCAAAATATTCCTACTTCCCGAACAGGAACGTGCGCAAATAGGCGATCATCGCCCACTGTTCTTCGTCCGTATAGAGCGAGCCGAACTCGGGCATCCCCGTGCCCATGCCCCCGCGCAACAGCTTGCCCTGAAGCAGCACGTCGCCGGCGGCGAGCATCGCGGCCGCATCGGTGAAGTCGGCCGGGCCTTTGGGCATGGTTGGATCCATTTTCGCCATGCCCGGCAGGTTCGCGCCGATCGGGCCATCCCCTTTCCCCTCCGGGCCGTGACAGGCCGCGCAGTCGCGCGCGTAGAGTTCCGCGGCGCGGGCGAGCGCCGGGCCCGACACGTCCTTGAACCAGGCCCACGCCACCAGGTTCCACACGTCGTCGTCGCTCAAGCCGGCATTGACCGGATCGGCCCGCAGGCGCTGAAAAGCGTCGGCCGGCGCGATGGCCCGCCGGCGGAGCGGGTCGCTCAGCTCCGGGGGCAGCTTCGCGGCCAGCGCCGCGCCCGCGGCCGCCGAGGGTTTGCCCGCGGGCGTGGCCGACGCCGGCGGCCGCATGGCATCCAGATCGAGGCCGAGCTGCTGATAGAGCGGCGGCTCGCGCGTGAGAGACCTCTCCCCCGGCCCCTCCCCTACGAGGGGAGGGGAGGATAACTCCCCCTTCCCTGCAAGGGAAGGGGGTCGGGGGGTTAGGTTTCCTGTGGCAGGGGGTCGGGGGGTTAGGTTTCCTGTGGCAGGGGGTCGGGGGGACAGGTCCACCACCTCGATTACCCCGCGCATGCGCCAGTGATCTGCGCCGCACCAGCGCGTGCAGGCGAACGCGTAGCGGCCCGGCTTCTCCGGCGTCACATCCACCTCGACCACCTTGCCGGGGTAGATCTCGTCCACGTTCACGCCCAGGCCGGGAATGGTCAGGCCGTGCACCACATCGGGCGAGCTGAGCCGCAGCCGCACCCTCTCGCCGACCTGCAGGGTGAGACGATCGGGGCTGAACCCGCCCTGTTCCGGCGCGCGGGCCACGATGTGGATGATCCGAACGCCCGCGACGGCCGGCTGCTGTCGCCAGGCCTGATAGCCAAGCAAGAGCGCCGGCAGGCCCAGCAGCACGGCCAGGATAATCACGAGTGCAAAGCGATCGCGGCGTTGCATGATCGCCTACGCCATGTAAAGGGTCAGGAGCGCCACGACCGCCGACACGCAGAACGCGCTGACCGGCAGCGCGGCCGCCGGCCGTTGGCCGTGTTGTCGCGCGGCGCGGAAAGCGAGCGCCACGGCCGCCACCAGGCCCGCCAACAGCACCGGTATCTGCAGGTAGGCGATGATCCCCATCAGGTAAGGCGTCCAGGACATGGCGGCCGTTCCGAACAGATCCCAGCCCCAGCCGAAGGGATCCGAGAGCGCCGGCCACGCGTACGACACGTTGGCCAGCGTGAAGGAGAGGGTGAAAGCGATCCAGATCGCCAGCCCCAACGGCACCAGCGCGGTGGCATAGCCGGCAAACAGGTCGGCGTGTCGCGAACCACGGCCGGCGGCCGCAGCGGGGTCGCGGCCGGCCATCCACTGGCCCAGGCGCACGCACAGCCAGAAAAGGCCGGGCACCAGCGCCACGCTGAACAGCAAGAGCCCCGCGGCGTAGGCGAACCATTCCGGCGTGCCCACCGCCCGCGCAATCACCTTCAGCCGGCCATCGGCGCCGATCAGCACTACCGAGTAGACAAACGCGGCGGCCAGCATCATCAGCCCGTTGAAGGCCTCGTCGAGGCGCCGGTCGCGCGTGTCGAGCAGGTCCACGCCGGGTGGCCGGATGTAGAACGCGACATTGTTGCGGTCGCACGTGCGCAGACATTCGCCGCACATGCTGCAAAGCATGTTCGTGTTCAACTTCTGCGGCAGATTGAAGTACGGACAGCCGTAGCCGGCATCGCTGCCGACGTAGCAGGGCTTCTCCGTGTGGGCCAGGCACACGGCCGGATCTTTGACGCGCACCGCGACCGGCGCAACCTGGCCGTACACGCCAACGAAGCCGCCGATCGGACACAGGTAGCGGCAGAAGGCGCGCCGCTCGAACAACAGGCTCACGAGCAGCGAGAGGAGGATGAACGCCAGCAGCGTGAGCGCCGTAGCGAGGGGACTCGTCAGGATCAACGCAGAAAAGAGGGCCACCGCCAGGAAGCCGAAGTTCTGCGCCCAGATGTTGCGCAGGAACCTGGGCCAGGGGCGCACGGCCCCGGCCGCCGATTTCCGCAGGACACGGCCGGCGAGGGTGTACAGCTTGCCGCCCGGCCGCGGCGTGAGCATGCTGCGCCGCTGCAGCCAGTCGCCGGGCGCGGGGATGGGGCAGATGCTGCACCAAAAGCGGCCCAGGAACGGCACAAGCACCAGCTTCAGGAGCGCCCACCATACCAGCCACACATAAATGATGCCAAAGTTGTGGTTGCCCGCCGGCGTCCCGAAGAGGCCGGTCACGATCACCACGACGAACACGGCCAGGGTGAGCACCGTGATTCCCCACTGTGGCCAGCGGCTTTTGAGGAAGCGCCTGATGACCGGAATTTCGCTGATGGCGTAGTGCATGTACGACCCTACTTCCAAAACACCACCACGGCGCCGGCAGCCGCAACCAGCGTCGCTGCGACTGCGCGCAACCAGGTGAGATTGGGGTTGATGATCAGCTTTCCGATCATGAACGGATGCAGGTTGCCGCACGGCGTCGCGCAACGAAAATGAAACGCGCCGTCGCGATCGGCCACGAAGCGCACCAACCCCGGCCGGCCCGGCTCGGCCTGAGCCGAAACACCGTAGCCGTCCACGTAGAGGCCATGCACCACATCGGTGGATTCCAGACGGATCGTCACCGTATCCCCCCGGTTCACGCGCACCGTGCCCGGCTCGAAAGCGAACCGGCTGGCAGTAACTGTAATATGCCGCTCCTGCGGCGCCGCGCCCGCGACAGGCAACGGCGCCAGCAATGCCAACAACACCGCAGCGACCGTGATCCCGCCGGCAATCCAGCGCATATTGCCTGTCATCCTGTCACTGATTCCCCGGCCCGAACTTGCTGTAGGCATCCACGATCTGCTGGCGGATCTCGGCCGGCGACTTACCCTCGGCGGTCATCTTCATCACGTCGGTGGCGATGTCCACGCAGATGCTGCACCCCAGCGCGTGGTCGTCGAAGATCGGCTTTCCGTTCGCACCGAACTCTTTGACATAGCACGCCAGGTTGCTCTTGTGGCCGATCGCGCCACAGCCGCAGTAGCACGGTACGTTCGCCAGCGCGTCCGGGTTGGCCACTGCGAACTGATAGGCCGTGCGCACGGCGGCCGGCGCGGCCTGCATCGGCTGCGGCAGCGCCGAAACAGGTGCCAGTTGGACCCTGGAATCCGGTTGGCGGCCCGGCGTGCAGGCGGCCAGCAGCAGGCCGGCCAGCAGGATGGCAGGAAGGATGAAAAGGGGTCGTATGGGCATCGGTTGTTCTCCTTGTCTTCACGTGCCAATATACCCGCTCTCTATTGCGCCGATAAGCGTCATCCGGCGGATCGCGACCGCGCCGAATGGCCTGTTGTGCTCTGCGTCGAAACGCGCTTGTCGCGGCCGCGCGGCGGCGCGATGATAGCCGCATGGGGCGAAGCGGCGCGGAGCAAGTTCGGTCGCGCCGCCGACCGATTCAGAAAGCGAGGGTAAAGATATGATGGGCGGATGGGGCTGGGGCATGGGCCTCCTGGGCGGCCTGGGCATGCTCCTTTTCTGGGGATTGATCATCGGCCTGATCGTCTGGCTGGTCGTGGCGCTGACGCGCTCGGCCCAGGGCGGATCGGGCCACAACGTGCAGCCCGACAGCGCGCTGGAGATCCTGCGTCGGCGCCTGGCGGCCGGCGAGATCACGCCGCAAGAGTACGATGAGCTGCGCAAGAAGCTTGGCGTGTGAACCTGTGGTGCGCATGGCATTCCGGCGCGGATGCGAGCTAAAGCTCGCAGTACGGGGTGTAGGGCGAGCTTCAGCTCGCCTGTGGGGCGCGGATGTGCGAGCTCAAGCTCGCAGCACGGGGTGTAGGGCGAGCTTCAGCTTCGCCTGTGGGGCACGGATGTGCGAGCTGAAGCTCGCAGTACGGGGTGTAGGGCGAGCTTCAGCTCGCCTGTGGGGCACGGATGTGCGAGCTAAAGCTCGCAGTACATGACAGTGCGTCTTGCAGGAGAACGACGAACAATCGCGCTCAACGCTCGATTTGACTCTTGCCGCTACCATCTGGTACAGTAACCACCATGCCTGCTACTGCATCTGAACCGATCCGGGTCCTGCTGGCCGACGACCACGCGGTCGTGCGCAAAGGCATCCGCGAGTTCCTGGAGGAAGACGGCGGGGTGGCGGTCGTGGCCGAAGCCGCCGACGGCGCGGAGGCCGTGCGCCTGGCCGGCGAGCTGCGGCCGGCCGTGGCCGTGCTCGACGTGCAGATGCCGGGCGTCAGCGGCATCGAGGCCACGCGGCAGATCAAGGCCACCTGCCCCGGCGTCCGCGTGCTGATTCTCACCGCCTACGACGAGGATCCTTATGTCTTCGCCCTGCTGCGCGCCGGCGCCGATGGCTATATCCTGAAAAACGCCGACCCCGACGACCTGGTGCGCGCGGTGAAGACGGTGGCGGCCGGCGGCAAGGTGCTCGCGCCCGACATCGCGGCCAAGGTGATCGCCCAGGCAACCTCCGGCAAGCCGGCCGCCGCGGCCGAGCAGGTCGAGCCGCTGACCGAGCGCGAGCTGGAGGTGTTGCGCCTGGCCGCCCAGGGCCTGACCAATAAGGCCATCGCGGCCGAGCTGGGCCTCAGCGATCGCACGGTGCAGGGGCATCTGGCCAACATCTACGGCAAGCTGGCCGTCGCCAGCCGCACCGAGGCGGTGACCAAGGCATTGAAATTGGGTTGGCTGGTGTTGGATGACGCGTGAGGCGGCCGATCGCCGGTTGCGCCGCGGGTCCCGGCTCTTGCGGGGCCTGCGCGCCCAACTGCTGCTCTGGACGATTCTGCCGCTGGCGATCGTGCTGGTGGCACTGTCGTTGGTGGGCATCGCGCGCCATCGCCAGGCCATGACCCGCCTGGTCGAAGAGCGCGATCGCGGCCTGACGACGGCCGAGGCCAACCGCCTGGGCCGGGAGGTCGCCCAGCAGACCGCAGGACTGACGCGGCTGGCCGTGACGCTGCTTTCGGCGGATTCCTCTGTCGTGCCCCCTTCTCTCTCCGACGACACGTTCGCCGGCGGCCTGGCGCTCCTGGATGCGCAAGGCGCGCTTCGGGCGTCTTCATCGGCCGCGCGCGCCTGGGCGGCCGGCGATACAGCCCGCATCCTGGCCGCGCGCACCGCGGCGCTCGGCAAACCCCAATACGAGACCGATCTGTCGGATCTCCAGGCGGCCCGGCTGCTGATCGCGGCGCCCGCGGCCGGCGGCCAGGCCCTGATCGCCGCGTTGCCCGTTGCAGCGCTGAACCTGGACGAGAGCAGCCTGCTGGTCCAGGGCGAACCGCACAGTGCCGTGCTGATCATGGATCAGACCGGCCGGCCCATCCATCATCACGACCCGGCCGGCCTGATCTCGGACACCGGCATCTTCGCCGATCTGCCTCCGGCCGACTCCGGCTCGACCTATGTGCGCGATCGCGGTGGCCGCGAGCTGCTGGTCTCGTATGCCCGCATCGAGCCGCCCGGCTGGACGCTGATCGCGGCCGAGGACGTGCGCGCCATCGCCGCGATGGGAATGAGCGTGGTCGAAATCCTGCCGCTGGCGTTGCTGTTCGTGGCGGTCGTGGCGTTGCTGGCCGTCTCGCTGGGAGTGCTCAACGTGGTGCGGCCGTTGCAAGAGCTGGCCCGCCGCGCGGCGCGCGTTGCCTGGGGCGACTTCGACGCCATCGCGCAGCCGGTGGACGGCGTGCAGGAGATAGACGATCTGCGCGTCACCCTGGCCCAGATGGCCGAGCGCATGCGCGCCTACCAGCGTGGAATGCGCGACTATCTGACCGCCATCACCCAGGGCCAGGAGGCCGAGCGTCATCGCCTGGCGCACGAGCTGCATGATGTCACCATCCAGGGGCTCATCGCACTGAAACAGCGCGGCCAGATGGCGCTCAAGGCTCTGGCGCACGATCCCGGCCGCGCCGCGGCGCGGCTTCAGGAGCTGAACGGCCTGATTGACGAGGAGATCGCGGCCCTGCGGCGCATCATCGGCGACCTGCGGCCGATCTATCTGGAGGAGCTCGGCTTCGTGCCCGCGCTGGAGATGCTGGCCCGCCAGACCGAAGAGCGTCGCGGCCTGCGCGTCCACCTGGCGGTGCAGGGCGAGGTCGTCCGCCTGGCCCACGACCTGGAGCTGGCAGCCTATCGCATCGTCCAGCAGGCGCTGGACAACGTGGCCACTCATGCCCGCGCCGCCAACGCCTGGATCGAGGTCACCTTCGCCGCCGACAGCCTGATCCTGCGCGTGCGAGATGACGGGGTTGGCTTCACCCCACCGGAGCAGCCGGCCGACCTGGCGCGACAGGGTCACTTCGGGCTGATGGGCATGCGCGAGCGCGCCCTGCTCTATGGCGGCCAGCTCACCATCACCTCGGCCCCCGGTCAGGGCGCGACCATCACCGCGCGGTTGCCGCTGACGTAGGGCGAAATTCATCAGCAAAGCCATGGGCCCACCCCGCCGAATGGCGCGGGCCAGAATGGGCCGAATGCTCGTTGTGGCCGGATCAACCTGGCGCGATACTCCTCATCAGGCTGAGGAACGACGGGGTGGAGCCCGGTGGGTTGGTCGCGCTGGTTCAAGTGACCGAGTAGGAAATCAGCTTACTGAAGGATGGGCCAAACCCGTGCGAGAATAAGTAGCGTTTAGCACGCGACGGGTCCACCCGCGCCGATCCTGATCATTCGGAGGATAGGACTACGCCATGGCTGCTTTCGTGTTGAGTTTTCGGGAAGGACTGGAAGCCGCGTTGATCATCGGCATCCTGTTGGGGGCGTTGCAGCGCCTGGGCCGCGGGGAATGGAGTCGTTTCATCTGGTACGGGGTTGCGACGGCGGTGGCGGTGAGCGCCGCGGCGGCCGGCGGGCTGGTGGTTGCCGGG
>DAOTZV010000044.1:0-1931 GCA_034434235.1 Anaerolineae bacterium | reverse complement strand
GTCCGCCTGCAGAACTACCGGCCGCAGGTGACCGTCATCCCGGCCCGCCAGCGCGGCACGCGCTTCAGCCCCGACGATCCGGAGATCACCGCGGCGCTGCTGCACGCCGACCTGATGTTTATGGGGCCGGGCAGCCCGACGTACGCCGTGCGCCAGCTCCGCGATAGCCTGGCCTGGCACCGGTTGATCGCCCGGCAACGGGTGGGCGCGACGTTGGCGCTGGCCAGCGCGGCCGTGGTCGCGGTCAGCGCGTTCGCGTTGCCCGTGTACGAGATCTACAAGGCCGGGCACGACCTCGGCTGGCAGCCCGGCCTCGACCTGTTCGGGCCGTATGGCCTCAAGCTGGTCTTCGTGCCGCACTGGAACAACGCCGAGGGCGGCGCGGAGCTGGACACCAGCCGTTGCTTCATGGGCCGCTCGCGCTTCGAGACGCTGCGGGCCATGTTGCCCGCCGACGTGACCGTGGTCGGCATTGACGAACACACCGCGCTGGCGATTGACCTGGCCGACGGCACCGCGCAGGTGATGGGCGCAGGGGATGTGACCGTGTTGCGCGGCGCGGAGGCGCGCACCTTCGCGGCCGGCGACCGCTTCTCCCTGGCCGAGTTCGGGCCGTTCGCCTGGCCCAAGCCGGACGCCGGCCTGCCGGCCGACGTGTGGGCCGAGGCGCTGGCCGCGGCCGCCGCGGACGAGGCCCCGGCGCCGCCGGCCGAGGTGTTGGCGCTGGTCGCCGAGCGGGAGGCCGCGCGGGCCCGCCGCGACTGGGCCGCGGCCGACGCGCTGCGCGGCCGCATCGCGGCGCTCGGCTGGCAGGTGCGCGATACGCCGACGGGGCCGGCGTGTGTACCGCTTGCGGACAGGTGAGTCAACATGATCTGGGACTTCCAAGACACTCTTTCTCGCCGGCTGCTGCTCTGGTCGGCGCTGAGCATTGCGGCCGGGATCGGCCTGCTGGCCTTCGGCGATCCTTTCTGGCGCGGGTTCGGCCTGCAGGCGCTGGTCTGGGGCCTCATTGACGCGGCCATCGCCTGGTTCGGGCAGCGATCCGCGGCCCGGCGCCGCGGCCGGGGGCCGCACTCCGCCGAGGCGCTGGCCCGCGAAGCGGCCAACCTGCGCCGGCTGCTGTGGATCAACACCGGGCTGGATGTGCTGTACGTGACAGGCGGCCTTGTTCTGTTGTATACTATGGCCGCGCAAAACCCGTTCGCCGGGGGCAACGGCTGGGGCATCATCGTCCAGGGCGGCTTCCTGTTCTTCTTTGACCTGCTCCACGCGCTGGTCGTGCCGCGCAAAGAGGCCGAACTGCCGGCGCTCGACGTGTTTTCCGGGCCGGAGCACGCCCCCTTCCGGCTGGGCGGCAGTCGAAGCCTGAGCGGCGGCGAAAGCCACAACCCGAACGGTGTCGCACGGGCCGCGCTGCTGGTGCACGGCTTCGGCGGCACCCCGGCCGAGATGCGCGGCCTGGCCGACGCGCTGCACCGGGAGGGGTGGACGGTCGAGGCGCTCCTGCTCCCCGGCTTCGGCGCGGACATCGCTACGTTGACAACGCGCCAATACGCCGAGTGGCTGGACGCTGTGGCGGCCGCGGCGCAGGGGTTGCGGGAGGCGGGGCACCGGCCGTTGCTGCTGGTGGGTTATTCTATGGGCGCGACGCTGGCGCTGGCCCTGGCGCCGACGGTCCGGCCGGACGGCCTGGTCGTCCTGGCGCCGTTTGGGTGGGAGGAAAAGCCGTGGACGCCGATCGTCGAGTTCTTCGTCCGGCCGTTCCTGCCGATCGGCTTCCGGCCGCTGCGCAAGGCCGACTTCGGCGACCCGAAGCTGCGCCAGGGCATGGCCAAATTCATGCCCGGCCTGAACCTGGACGACCCGGCCACCCAGGCCGCGCTGCGCGACTTCCGGCTGCCGCTGAGCCTGATTGACCAGGTGCGCGG
>DAOTZV010000043.1:0-6573 GCA_034434235.1 Anaerolineae bacterium | reverse complement strand
GCCGAGGCGATGTTGGCCGCGCCGGAGATGCCGATCAAGGGGAGATTGGGGATTAGGGATTGAGGGACCCCCATTTGCGCCAGATACTTCTGGCCTTCGGGTTCGTTGAAGAGGCGGATCATCTGGATCGGCACCTCGTCGTCAATGGCCATGACCATGTCGGTGTTCTTGACGTTGTGGATCCACGGCACGTGCTTGTCGCCGATGCCTTCGATGCGGTGCGCGCCGAAGCCGTTCTGCAGCAGCGTGGGGCACTGCAACGCCTCGGATGCCGCCAGCTTGCTCTCGGGGAAGCGCTCCTTAAGGTAGTCCCCCGCGCCGATGGTGCCGGCCGAGCCGGTGGTGAAGACCGCGCCGGCCAGCCGCTCGCCGGGCCGCAGCTCTTTCTGGAGCACCTCTTCGATGGCGTGGCCGGTGATGTCGTAGTGCCACAGGTGGTTGCCGAACTCCTCGAACTGGTTGAAGATCATCAGGTCCTGGCCCGAGCGGCGCAGCTCCCAGCACTTATCGAAGATCTCCTTGACGTTGCTCTCGGTGCCGGGGGTGGCAATCACCTCGCCGGCGATCTTGCTCAACCATTCGAAGCGTTCGCGGCTCATCCCTTCGGGCAGGATGGCGATGGACTGGCACGCCAGCAGCGCGGAGTCGTACGCGCCCCCGCGGCAGTAGTTGCCGGTGGAAGGCCACACCGCCTTCTGGGTGGTGGGGTCGAACTGGCCGGTGACCAATCGCGGCACCAGACAGCCGAAGGCCGCGCCCACCTTGTGCGCGCCGGTGGGAAACCACTTGCCGACGAGCACGAGGATGCGCGCGTCCACGCCGGTCAACGCCTTGGGCAGCTCCAGGTAGTTGACGCCGCCGAACCCGCCGCCGAACGGCACGGGTTCGTTGTGCCAGGTGATGCGGAACAGGTTGCGCGGGTTGACGTCCCACAGGCCGATGCTCTTCAGTTCCGCCTTGATCTTGTCCGGGATCAGGGCCGGGTTGCGCTGTTGCGCGAAGGTCGGGATGATGATGTTGCGCTCGCGCGCGCGCTTGACTGCACGGGCGAGGCGATCGGGATAGATGGTCAGGTCTATCATTGGAATGTTGTGCCTTTCTTGGTTTTAGGTATCGTTCTCGGCCAGGAAGGCCTCGGCCGCGGCCAGGAACTCATCTGTCCAGGCGAGCAGTTCAGCGAGTTGTGCCCGAGTCACACCCGGGCCGATTCCGTAGTCGCCGACGTTGCGGACATCCTGGGCGTCAATGAGATAGCGGTGAAAGCGCGGATCCAGGCGATGCGGCCTGGCGAACTCCTTGCCGAAAGCCGCAATCACAGCGGCATGGCTGGAGAAAGCAAGGCCTTGCGAGAGCAGCAATGCCTCAGCAGTGTAGAATAGCGAGTAGTATGCGCGGGAGGCGGCGAAATCCAGGTAATCTTGTTCGGCCAGTAAACCGGCCGCTTTCCGGCTGGCGTGCGCCTTCTGCAGCAGGGCTTGAACTTCAGGTTTCATACAGGAACCCCTTCGCGACGGACATTAAGCAGGAAGGGGCTCTGTTCCTGCTCGTAGCGCTCTGGCGTTACGAACGCGCGGGAAATCACGACGTCGTGTTCCAACGAGAGACGGGAAACGGCGGACGAAGTCAGTCGGATCAGCTCGCCATAATCGAAATCCCCCCGCAGGACGATCAACACGTCTATATCGGATCCCGGCTGCGCCTGACCGCGCGCATACGAGCCGTAAAGGATGATGCGATCGAGGCGGTCACCCAAGAGAGAGGTCAGCTCGCGTTTCAGAGCGGCCAGAATGGTTTGGACTTGTGCCATGCGACCCTCCTGATCAGCATTTTAGCCCGCCTCCCGGCCGGCTGTCAACCGCTTTCTTTACAGACGGACTTCCTCCGCGCGCAGGGGGTCTGCGACCCCCGTGGGGCCGTCCGAGATGGCGCTCGCAAGCCGGCGACGCCGGTCGCAGACCGGCTGAGAGCCTCTACCGGGTAACCCCTGTCATTGAAACCAGACTGGATCGAACCCGAAGACTATCAAACTACACGACTATCAGACTACACGACTATCAGACCACAAGACTATCTGCCCAACGCGCGTTTCACATCCGCCAGATCCTTATCCACCACCAGCGGTTCGCCCACGCTCTTGCGCGCGGAGGCGATGTCCTTCAGGCCGTTGCCGGTGGCGAGGACGACGATGCGCTCTTCGGGGGCCACCAGGCCCAGCTCGACGGCCTTGACCAGGCCAGCGTAGGCCGCGGCGGCCGCCGGCTCTGCAAAGACGCCGGCCCCGCGGGCCAGCGCGGGGATGGCGGCCAGGATCTCCTCGTCGGTCACCTTGATATAGGCGCCGCCGGTCTCGCGCACTGCCGCCAGCGCCTTGATGCGATCGGCCGGCAGCCCGGCCGAGATGGAGTCGGCGATGGTGTGGGCATCAATGGGCTGCATCTCCATGGCGCTGATGCCGGTCCGCCAGGCGTCGTAGAGCGCGGCCGACCCGGCCGCCTGCACGCCCATCAGCTTCGGCATCTTCTCGATCCAGCCGAGCGCCAGCAGGTCCTTCAGCCCCTTGTGGATGCCGCCGATGATGCACCCGTCGCCCACCGGGATGAAGATGCGGTCGGGCGCGGCCCACCGTAGGGGCGGACGGCCGTCCGCCTTCGAGGGCGCACCGCCGCGGGTGGGCGCACTGCCGTGCGCCCCTACAGCGGTGGTCAACTGCTCGCAGATCTCGTACGCCGCGGTCTTCTTGCCCTCGGACATGTAGGGGTTGAAGCCGGTGTTGCGGTTGTACCAGCCGAACTCCCTGGCCGCCTGCGCGCACAGCTCGAACGCGTCATCGTAGGTGCCGCGCACCAGGATCACGGTGCTGCCGTAGACCAACAGTTGCGCGATCTTGGCCGGCGGCGCGGATTCGGGCACGAAGATGACGTTCTTCTGGCCGACACTGGCGCACAGGGCAGAGAGGGCCGCGCCGGCGTTGCCCGTGCTCGAGGTGGTGATGACCTCGGCGCGGCGCTCCTGCGCCTTGACCACCGCGAGCGCGCTGGCGCGGTCCTTGAACGATGCGCTGGGCTGGCGGCCCTCGTCCTTCACCCAGACGTGCTGCAGCCCCAGGCCGGCCGCCAGCCGGTCGGCCCGGTAGAGGGGCGTCCAGCCGACCGTGAGGGGCGGCACCGGGCTATCCGGCTCGATCGGCAGGAGGGGCCGGTAGCGCCAGATGGTATAGTCGCGGTTTTCGGCCAACGCCGCCGGGCTGATCCGCCGGCCGATCAGCTCATAGTCGTATTGGACGTCTACGATGCCGTCGTCGCCGTGGCGCGGACAGACGTACTCGATCTCATCCGGCCGGTATTCCGCGCCGCAGATGAGGCATTTGAGGGATTTAACGTGGTCCATGAGGTTCCTCTCGCCGATACCGCTCCGCGATCTCCCGGATCTGCGCCAGGTGCTCGCGCTCGTGTTCCAGCGCGCGGCGGGCGACCTTGCGCGGGGTCCAATCCTCGCCGTAATGGACGGCAACGCGGCCGCGGTCGGTGTCGCTCAGATTGCGCAGGCTATCGGTCAACAGCTTGCGGGTGGCGGCCAGCCGTTCGAACACATCGGTGGGCCACTGCTTGAGCCGCTGCACGTACCACCAATCCGCGTTCGCGATGTGGTTCAGGATCTCACGGATGGAATAGATATGCGGGTTGGGCTTCCAATCCAGCGCGCCCGCGGGCAACTTCGCCACCGTCTCCAACAGCTCGTCCCGGCTGACCTCCATCCACTGGACGAGCTGTTCGGTCTCGTTGGGCATCAGCGGGTCGTAGTCGGAGGGGAAAGTAGAGCCGGCGCACTCGTGCACCTCGAGCTCGAACTGCTCGGTCTCGCGCGGCACGCCGCGCATGCCCGCGTGGATCAGCAGCGCCAGATAAGCGCGCAACGTCTCCTCGCAGCGCGCCACGGCCTCCTTCTTGGTCAGCCCACGGCCCACACAACCGGGGATCGCCGGGATGTGCGCCAGGTAGCCGCCTTCCTTGAGGGTTTCATCATCACATTCTACGTAGACAACGTATTTCATGGAGGCACCTTCCGCGTCTGATATTGGGGATTGGCCCCAATCCCTAATCCCCAATCCCTAATCCCAACCCCTAATCATGCACGATCCACGTCCCCGTCTTGCCGTCCAGGGCATCCACGATGTGCTGGGGATCGGTGATCAGGCCCTTGCCGTTCGGGTTGGCTTCCAGGAAAGCGATCATCGCCTCGATCTTGGGCCCCATGCTGCCGGCCAGGAAATGGCCCTCGGCGTAGTATTTTTTGGCCTCGCTCAGGGTGATCCTGTCCAACCACTGTTGATTCGGCTTGTTGAAGTTGATCGCCACCTTCTCGACGGCCGTGGAGATCAGGAAGAGATCCACCTTGAGATCGGCGGCCAGGAGTGAGCTGGCGCGATCCTTGTCAATCACCGCGAAGACGCCGTGCAACATCCCCTGCTCGTCCCGGATCACAGGGATGCCGCCGCCGCCCACGCCGACCACGATGAACCCGGCATCCACCAGCGTCTTGATGGCATCCCGCTCGATGATCTCCAGCGGGATCGGCGAGGCGATCATGCGCCGCCAGCCGCGGCCGGCATCCTCGCGCACCGTCCAGCCCTCGGCCGCGAACTTCTCCGCGTTTTCCTTCGTGGTGAAGCCGCCGATGCCCTTGGTGGGGTTCTTGAAGCCGGGGTCGTTGCGGTCCACCAACACCTGGGTGACCACGGCCGCGGTCAGGCGCTTGATGCCCCGTTTGGTGAACTCGTTGTCCAGCGCGCGGGAGATCATGTAGCCGATGGACCCCTGCGTGTCCGCGCCGATGACGTCCAACGGCGTGGTGTGCACTTCGTGCGCGGCCAGCTCGTTGCGCCGCAGGATGAAGCCGACCTGCGGGCCGTTGCCGTGGGTGATGATCACGTTCCAGCCGCGCTCGATCATGTCGGCGATGTGCTTGCAGGTCTCCTCAACGGCCCTGACCTGCGAAGGCACATCTTCATGCTGTTTGTCAATGATCAACGAATTGCCGCCGACAGCGACGACGGCGGTACGGGGGAGGGGTGTGGTCATTGGTAAAACTCCTGATACGGGTAGATTGGTAGATTGGTAAATTGGTAGATTGGGTTCGGCATCATGCGTCTCCGTGGTCGGGTGGGAAGACTACAATGTCGTAGGCTGGGCCTTCTTCGTGCAGAATAGCGCGGTCGCCATACTCCTGGCGGCCTTGCTGTTGCCCGCGAACATAGCGAATGTAGCCATTGAGAGAACGCAAGGCACTATGGCAAAGTTGACGCTGGTTGGGCAGTTCCCCATGTGTATAGCCGAGCATGTCACAGGTGATGAAACCCGCTAGCGTCTCATTGAGTGAACCGCGAGCGATGAAGTAGAAGCGCAGGCAATCGAGATAATGATAGCGGCCATAGCCCTCAGCAATGTTGAACACCACACTGACTGACGCCCTGCGCATCTGGAGCCCCAGGTTGTACTTCTCCTCTGGCGGCAACCGCTCGATCACCCGGTACGCCTCGCGCAGCACCCGAAGCGCCAACTGATAGCACTCCAGATCCTCGAAGCCACGCTGCTCCTTCTCTTCCATCGCCCTCCTATCCCCCAACTACCAATCTACCAATTTACCAAGCTACATGGTAAGCGCCATCACGGCCTTCTGCACATGCAGCCGGTTCTCGGCCTCGTCGTAGACCACCGACTGCGGGCCGTCCATGACACCGTCGGTCACCTCGATGTTGCGGTCGGCCGGCAGGGGGTGCATATAGATCGCGTCGGGTTTGGCCAACGCCATGCGCCGCTCATCGGTGATCCAGCTCGCGTACTTCTTGATGATCGCCGCGCCCTCGTTGGCGTCGGGGGTGTGCACCATGGCGCCCCACGACTTGGCGTAGATGATGTCTGCGTCCTTGAAGGCCGCGTCCATGTCGTCCATCACCTCGAAGCCGACGCCGAACTTGCGCGCCTGCTCGCGGGCCATGTCCATGATCTCCGGCATCAGCCGGAACTCGGGCGGATGCGC
This sequence comes from Anaerolineae bacterium, assembly GCA_034434235.1. Lineage (GTDB taxonomy): Bacteria > Chloroflexota > Anaerolineae > CG2-30-64-16 > CG2-30-64-16 > CAKZKT01. The sequence goes on along the minus strand of DAOTZV010000043.1, from coordinate 537 downwards.
CAGCACCACGTCCATGCCGAAGCGCGGCATCTGGAGGATGAGGGATTGCGGCACCGACATCGGCTTCTGATACGAGGCCGCGTAGGCCCACGAGACGACCATCTTCTTGCGGCGCAGATCGCGGCCCTTCTTCTCGACGATGGTCATCAGGTCGGCCAGGCACTGGAAGGGATGGTAGATGTCGCACTGCATGTTGAGCACCGGCACGCGCGAGGCCCGGGCCACGTCGTTGAGGTAGCGGTTGCCCACGCCCCAATCCACATGGCGGATGGCGATGCCGTCGAAGTAGCGGCCGAAGATCTCGCCGATCTCCTTCGGCGTATCGCCGTGGGCGATCTGCGTGGTGCGCGATTCGATGAACGCTGCGTGGCCGCCGAGCTGGGCCATGCCGGCCTCGAACGAGCCGCGGGTGCGGGTGCTGCTGAAGAAGAAGAGCATCGCCAACACCTTGTCCCGCAGATACGGGTGGGGTTCGCCCAACGCGCGCTTGCGCTTCAGATCGAACGCCACGTCCAGGACCGTTTCGACCTCTTCCTT
>DAOTZV010000042.1:0-1801 GCA_034434235.1 Anaerolineae bacterium | reverse complement strand
CGTCGTGATCGTGGATCGCGTGATCTATCTGACGGTGACCGACGCGATGCGCGCCCAGGTGGCCCGGCGCAAGGCGCTGCGCACCGCCGACCGCGGCCAGGGTTGACCGCGTGTCCCGCCCCCTGAGGCGGGTGCGCCGATCACGGGAGCCTGGAGATGGCCACCTATCCTGCCGCTCGTATGACCTCCGAGCAGCTCATGCACTTCTACGCCGGCATGATCGCCCGCGCCCTGGAACAGAACCGCCTGCGGCCGATCGTCGTGCCGCTTTACGACGGGCCGCAGCTGCGCACCTTTGCCATCCACCTGGAGGTCGGCGTGCCGGCCGAACGGGTGGAGAAGATCGCCAGCGCCATCGCCCTGGCGGCCTGCAGCAGCGCCTGCCGCATCACGCGCGACCAGGGCAAGCTGATCGTCGAAGTGCCCAAGGCGCCGGAGGAGCGGCGCAGGCTCGGCCCGGCAGCGGTCGAGCGATTCGCACCGCCGACCTCGTGGCAGATGGCGCTGGGGCTGTCGGCAACGGGCCAGCCGGTGTGGTACGATCTGGACGATCCCAACACCGCACATCTGGCCATCGGCGGCGCGACCGGTTCCGGCAAGACGGTGGCGCTGCGCTGGCTGATCTATCGGCTGGCCATGCAGAATGCGCCGACGCAGTTGGGATTTCTGATGGTGGACAAGAAGGGGCATGACCTGACGCCCTACTTCGACCACCTGGCGCACCTGCGCCATCCCATCGTGCGCGATCCGCTTGAAGGCGCGCGCCTCCTGGCCTGGGCGACGACGGAGATGGATCGTCGTCTGGCCGCAAATCAGCGCGAGCCGAAGCTGGTAGTGGTGATCGAGGAGATCGGCGATCTGCTCATGGTCAACAGCGAGGTTGAGGATTTCCTGACCCGCATCGCGCAGCTGGGACGCGCGGCCGGCGTCCACCTGGTCGTCACGACCCAGCAGCCGGGGGCCCGCAGCCTGGGCGGTGCGCTGACCAACTTCACGGCCAGGCTCCTGGGCCGCGTGGCCACCGCCACCAAGACCTTCGGCGCAGCCGGCCGCGCCAGGACCATGGCCGACCTGTTGCTGGGGCAGGGCGACTTCCTGCTCCTTACGGCAGGCGAGCAGACCCGCCTGCAAGTGGCGTACCTGACGGGGCGACAATACGGCCAACTGCCGCGCGTGGCACAGGTGCCGTCGCTGGAAGAGGAGCTGCCGCACCTGGCCTATCTGGCCGACTCGCAGCGCGATCCGCGCGGCCGGCCCGGTCGGGAGCTGGCCCAGGAAGATTATGAAGCCATCGAGCAGGCGCTGGCCGAAGGCCTCTCGGCGAGCGCACTGGCTGCCCGCTTCGGCATCGGCCGCGAGCGGGCCAGGCGGCTGTATGCCGCATACTGGCAGGACGAGGAGGACGCATGAGCACCGGTGGACGGGTTCTGGCGATCATGCTGGCGACAGTAGTGCTGGTGTTGGTCGCCGGCATGATTTACGTGCTGTGGTTGATCGGCGCGGAGACGGCGCGGTTGCTGGCCATGGTGCTGGTCGGCGGCGTGCTGCTGGTGGCTCTGGTGTGGGCCAGCCAGTTCCCGCTACGGGCCTGGCGCAGCAACCAGCAGCCGGAGCGCCACATTTACCACGAACGGGTGCGCGAGGTGCATCATGTGCCGGTTCCCGATGCCCGACTGCCGCAACTGCCGGCGTATCGGCCGCCGGAAGCGCCGGCCTACCCGGAATTGATGCGAAGCCTGTTCCTGGCCGGTCAGATCGGTGCGGGAAGCCCGACCGCATCGGAAGATGAAGGCCAGAACAA
>DAOTZV010000041.1:0-10250 GCA_034434235.1 Anaerolineae bacterium | reverse complement strand
GCGATTGAAATCGCGTCTAACGGGCGCCACGGCGCCGCAACGCCCACCTGCGTGGGCGTGCACGCGTCGGCGCAGGCCGATGCCCGCCTGAGGGCGATTGAAATCGCGTCTAATGGGCGCGGTGGCGCCGCAACGCCCACCTGCGTGGGCGTGCATGCGTCGGCGCAGGCCGATGCCCGCCTGAGGACGATTGAAATCGCGTCTAACGGGCGCGGTGGCGCCGCAACGCCCACCTCCGTGGGTGCCGTGCACGCGTCGGCGCAGGCCGACACCCGGCCTGAGGGCGATTGAAATCGCGTCTAACGGGCGCGGTGGCGCCGCAACGCCCACCTGCGTGGGCGTGCATGCGTCGGCGCAGGCCGACGCCCGGCCGCCGGCCCCTTAGCCGCGACCTCGGTCGCCCTCAACACGCGCCGCAACCCCCGATCGCCCAACAGATCCATCATCGCCAGCTTGCGTTTTAGGGCAATTTGCCGTACTATCGCGCTCAGCACCCCACATCTTGAGGTTATGAGCATGAAGATCACTCGAGCCGTCATCACGGCCGCCGGCCCCAACCAGCGCACCCTGCCGCTCCAAACGCTGATCGACCGCGACGGCACGGCCAAGGCCGTCCTGCGGATCATCGTCGAGGAGGTACTGAGCGCAGGCATCGAAGAGATCTGCGTGGTGGTCTGTCCGGGCGATGAAGTCGCGTACGCGACCGCGGTCGGCGAACACGCCGGCCGGCTCACCTTCGTGCAGCAGGCGGGACCGGTGGGTTACGCGCATGCCATTCATTGTGCGCGAGATTTCGTCGGCCGTCGGCCGTTCCTGCACCTGGTCGGCGATCACCTGTACGTGAGCCGGGACGGCCGCACCTGCGCCCAACAGCTCGTCGAGGTGGCGCAGGCCGAAGCGTGCGCGGTCTCGGCAGTACAGGCCTCGCGCGAGAGCCTGTTGCCCTACTACGGCGCGGTGGGCGGCCGCCGCGTGCCCGGCCGGCCCGGCCTCTATCTCATCGAAGACGTGATCGAGAAGCCGACGCCGACCGAAGCCGAACAGCGCCTGCTCGTGCCCGGACTGCGCGCCGGCCACTACCTGTGCTTCTTCGGCATGCACGTGCTCACTCCTACCGTGATGGACCTGGTGGCGGCAAGCATCGCCGAGACCGGGGATGGCAGCGGCGCCGTCTTCTCCCGATCGCTCGCCGAGCTGGCGAAGCGCGAGCGTTACCTGGCCCTGGAGCGGCCCTGGTGGCGCTACGATGTGGGCGTCAAATACGGCCTGCTGACGGCGCAACTGGCTTTGGCGCTCAGCGGCCAGGATCGCGATGAGGTGCTCGCCAGGCTGTTGGAGCTGTTGGCCCTGCGCGAGCTGCATCGCAGAGCATAACTGAAGAGCAAAACCCCGCGATGACGTCTCAACTGGTTTCCATCATCATCTCGTCCGATCCGGCCGTCCGCGACCGCTCGCTCGACGCATTTTGCCGGTCGGCTGCGCTGGCCCAACTGATGGAGGAATGCGCCGCGCTGGAGGCGTTCCGCCACGCCAGCGCCAATCTATACGAACGGGTGCGCGCGCTTTTCTTCCTCTACGCCATCCATCGCTTCCACATCCCCCTCAAGCCGGGCTTGCGTCGGGTGGGCTTCATCCCGTGGGAAGGATATGCCCATCTGTTGCAACGCCGCTTCGAGGAGGCCATTGATATCTTTCTGCAAGCCCAGGCCGAACAGGGGCCGAGCGAGGCCATCTCCAGCGCGTTGGCCGCGGCCTATCATCGGCTCGGCTTCCAGACGTTGGCCGACCAGGTGCGCCGGAGCGTGCGATCGGTGCGCGGCAACCAGTGGATGTTTCGGGTGGGCCATCCGGCCGATCAGCCGCTGCGGGTGCGGCCCGAGCTGCTTCAGCGGCCGTCGGCCGACGCGGCCTTCCCCATCCTGCGCGAGGCCACACCGGTGCGCATGGATCTGAGCCACAGCGCGTGGAGCGACATCTTCTTCCTGGGCATGGACTATCCCGAGGGCGCCCGCGTCCTGAACGTCTCGATTGACCTGGGCGTGCGCGGCCGCGACGCGGCCCCGCGGCCGCCGGTCGAAGCCTATTTCCGGGTGATAGATGAGCCGATCTTGCGCCTGGCGAGCGTGGACCTGGGCGCCACGGCCGATATCACCCAACTGGCCGAAGTGTTCGACTACGCCAGGGATTACCTGGGGCTGCTCAAGGCGGCAGTCATCGCGGCCGGCCTGGTGCCGCCGGGGATCGAAGGGTCGGAACAAAACCTGGCCGACCTGCTCGGCCGCATCGTGGGGCCGGGACGGGGCATCGAGCTGGTGAGCAGCGTCAACGGCATCCCCAAGGGCTCGCGGCTGGCCGTTTCCACCAGCCTGCTGGCGTGCCTGATCGCCGTCTGCATGCGCGCCACCGGCCAGGCGCATTCCCTTACCGGGCCGCTGTCGGAGGGGGAACGCCGGCTGGTGGCCGCGCGGGCCTTGTTGGGCGAGTGGCTGGCGGGTTCGGGCGGCGGCTGGCAGGATTCGGGCGGCCTCTGGCCGGGCATCAAGCTGATCTACGGCGTGCCGGCCGGCGAAGGGGACCCGGAATTCGGCATCAGCCGCGGCCGGCTCCTGCCCGATCACCGCATCTTCGGCCCCGACGAGGTGACGCCCGAAACGCGCCGGCGGCTGCAAGAAAGCCTGGTGCTCGTCCACGGCGGCCTGGCGCAGAACGTCGGCCCGATCCTGGAGATGGTGACCGAGAAGTACCTGTTGCGCGCGGAAGCGGAATGGGAGGGACGCAAGGAAGCGTGCGCCATCCTCGACCAGGTGGTGGAGGCGCTGTGCGCCGGCGATATCCGCCGGATCGGCGCGGTGACCACGCGCAATTTCATGGGGCCGATCCAGACGATCATCCCCTGGGCCGGCAACCTGTACACCGAACGCCTCATCCAACAAGCGCGCGCGGCCTTCGGCGAGCAGTTCTGGGGCTTCTGGATGCTGGGCGGCATGTCGGGCGGGGGGATGGGCTTCATCTTCGATCCGGCCGTCAAGCGTCAGGCCCAGGACCACCTGTGGGAGATCATGCGGACGACCAAACGCCGGCTCGAAGCGGCCATGCCCTTCGCCATGGAGCCGGTGGTCTACGACTTTGCCATCAACGAACGGGGCACCTGGGCGGAATGGGCCGAACTCATGCCGGCCGGCTACTACGCCATGATCGTGCCCGAGCTGTTGCGTCGCGACCGCTGGCAGCTCTCCGCGGCTCGCCGCGCCGACCTGGACCGCTTCGGCGCGGCCTGCCGCACCCGGCCCGAGATGGCCGGCATGATCCCGGTGCTGTTCGACCGTTTGTTGCCGCGCGGCCGGGCGGAAGAAACCGCCGACCGCAGCCTGGAAGCCATCCTGGCCGAACACGGCTTCGACCGCGTGCAACACGAACAGATCCGCGCCGATCTGCGCAGCGGCCGCATCGGCCTGGCGCAGAATCGCCTGCCGGCCAATACCGACATCCGCGATGTGCGGCCGGAAGACGTGGTCGTCCTGGAAGAGCTGCCCGATCGAGAGGCGTTGGCCCGCGAGGGGCTGGAGGCTCTGGCGGCCGGCGCGGTCGCGGTCGTCAGCCTGGCCGGCGGGATCGGCAGCCGCTGGACGCAGGGCGCCGGCGTGGTGAAGGCGCTTCATCCGTTCTGCAAGCTCGGCGGCCGCCATCGCAGCTTCATCGAAGTGCACCTGGCCAAGAGCCGCCGCATCGGCCGGCTGGCGGGGCGCCCCTTGCCGCACGTCATCACCACCAGCTACCTGACCCACGAGCCGATCGCCGCCTATCTGAAGGCCGAAAGCGACGCCGCCGGCCGGCCCTACGGCTATCCCGGCCCTCTGCATCTGTCGCCGGGCCGGGCCATCGGCCTGCGCCTCATCCCGATGACGCGCGATCTGCGCTTCATGTGGGAGGAGATGCCGCAACAACTGCTCGACGAACAACAGCAAAAGGTGCGCGACAGCCTGCGGGCCGCGCTGACCTCTTGGGCGCAGCGCACGGGCGAAGGCAGCGACTACACCGACAACGTACCCCTCCAGTGCATCCATCCGGTGGGGCACTGGTATGAGGTGCCGAACATGTTGAAGAACGGAGTGCTGGCGCGGCTCCTGGCCGACCACCCCAACCTGCAATACCTCATGGTGCACAACATAGATGCGCTGGGCGCCGACGCCGATCCCACGGTCGTCGGGCTGGTGATGCGCCTGGGCGGCGCGTTCACGGCCGAGGTGATTCCCCGCACCATAGACGACCGCGGCGGCGGATTGGCCCGCGTGGACGGCCGGCCACGGCTGCTGGAAGGGTTGGCCATGCCCTGCGAAGAGGACGAGTTCAAGCTGTCCTACTACAACTCGAACACGAGCTGGTTGCACATTGATCGCCTGCTGGCGGTCTTCGGCCTCACGCGGGCCGATCTGGCCGACGACGACAAGATCACGGCCGGCATTCGGGCCGTGGCCGGTCGGATGCCCACTTATGTCACGCTCAAAGAGGTCAAAAAACGCTGGGGACACGGCCAGGAAGATGTCTTTCCGGTGGCGCAGTTCGAAAAGCTGTGGGGCGACATGACCGCGCTGCCGGAGCTCGACTGCCGCTTCATCGCGGTGCCGCGGCGCCGCGGACAAAACCTGAAGGATCAGGCGCAGCTCGACGGGTGGCTACGCGATGGCTCGGCCGCGCATGTCGAGGCGTTGTGTGAATGGGGATGATCGCGCCTGGGCTATCGAGGCTTACGTGCCAGGCATCTTGCAGAGTGCCTGGCACGTAACGGCTATTTTCGGGTTAGTACAAAGAAAGGAAACGCTGAACAACGATGTTCATTCTGTTGACCGGCCCGGTTCATGAGGGCAAGACCACGGCCTGCTGGAAAGCCATCCCGGGCATGCGGGCGGCCGGCCTCAAAGTGGCCGGCTTCGTGTCGCCGCCGCTATTGAACGAAGACGGCCGCAAGGTGGGAATCGAGATACGCGACCTGACAACAGGGCAACGCCAGACGTTCGCGCGTGTTAATCCAACCGGAACGCCGACCACGGTCGGCGTCTACGAGATGCTCGACGAGGCCGTCGAATGGGGACGACGCACCCTGGCGGCGGCTCTGCGGGCCGATGCCGATTGGATCGTGATAGACGAGATCGGCCCGCTGGAGCTGCACGACGGCGGCGGCTTCGCCTTTGCGCTCGAGCCGCTGGCCGATCCGCTGCGCGTGCCCAACGCGATTGTGATCGTGCGCGAGGCGTTGGCGCAGGAACTGGCCGAGCGCCTGGGCCGCACCGACATCGTTCAGGTGCGGGTGACCGAGGAAAATCGCGGCCAGATCCCCGAACAACTGGTCAGGTTGGTCAAGTCGGCGCAAGGCTTCGGCGATTGAGGGCCGCGAGGCCAACCGCGGCAGGACGCATCGGATGGCGGTGTAACGTTGATGGACCTTTCGGCTTCTCAGAGATATGTGGTGTTCGCAGCAGCGCTGCTGCTGGCGCTGGCCGCGTTCGACCGGCCGTGGGCCACGTTGATCGTGGCCGTGGCCGGATTCGGCATCGGCATGTGGCTGGTCGCGCGAGGGCAGTTGGGCCGCAGCGGCATCGTGGCCGCGCTGGCGTTTGTCCTGGCGGCGGCGCTGGCGCTCTTCAACCTCCTGCGCGGCAGATGAAATCATGGAAATGAGGAAGATCGTTATGCGTATTGCGGTGGGTGCAGATCATGCGGGCTTCCCGCTCAAGGAAGCCATCATTCAGGCGATCCGGGCGGCCGGACACGAGGTGCTCGATCTCGGTGCATTCGATACGCAGCCGTCGGACTACCCCGACTTCGCTCTGGCGGTCGGCCGGGCCATCCAGGAAGGCCGGGCCGAGCGGGGCATCCTGCTCTGCGGCAGCGGAGTGGGCGCGTCCATCGCCGCGAACAAGCTGCGCGGCATTCGCGCCGGGCTTTGCCACGACATCTATTCGGCGCATCAATGCGTCGAACACGACAACGCCAACATCCTGTGCCTGGGGCCGCGCGTCATCGGCCCGGCGCTGGCGGTCGAGCTGGTACAGGCGTTCCTCGCCGCGCGCTTCACCGGCGAGGAGCGCCATCGGCGCCGGCTGAACAAGATCGCCGCCATGGAAGAGACGGGATGACCCCGACTCAAACGAGGAAGCCATGCCAGAATCAGCGCAACTCGTGAACCTCCAGATCCCGCCCCGTACCACGATCGTCATCTTTGGCGCCAGCGGCGACCTGACCCAACGCAAGCTGATCCCGGCGCTGTACACCCTCGACGTGGAGGGCCGACTGCCGGAGCGCTACGCCATCATCGGCGTGGCCCGCAGCGAGTTCGACGACGAGAGCTTTCGGGCGCACCTGCGCGAGGGGGTGGTCGCCCATGCCCGACTGGCCAACCAAGATGCCGCGGCATGGGAGCACTTCGCCGGCCATCTCCACTATTGCCAGGGCGCCTACGACGATCCGGCCACGTATGCCGCGCTGGCGCGGCAGATGGCCGAGTTGGACGATGCGTGCGAGACGTGCGGCAATCATCTCTTCTATCTCGCCACGCCGCCGCAACTCTATCCCGTCATCGTCGCCCATCTGGGCGCGGCCGGGCTGAACCGCAAGGGCGCGAACACCAACGATGGCTTCGTCCGCATCATCATCGAGAAGCCGTTCGGCCACGACCTGGCGAGCGCCCGCGCGCTCAACGCCCAGATCCATGATGTCTTCGACGAAAACCAGGTGTATCGGATAGATCACTACCTGGGCAAAGAGACGGTGCAAAACATCATGGTCTTCCGCTTCGGCAACGCCATCTTCGAGCCGGTGTGGAATCGCAACTATGTGGATCATGTGCAGATCACAGTGGCGGAAGAAGTGGGAATGGGCCAGCGGGCCGGCTATTACGACACGGCCGGCGTGTTGCGCGACGTATTCCAGAACCATCTGCTGCAACTGATGACCCTCATCGCCATCGAGCCGCCGGCCGCGTTCAACGCCAAGTTCCTGCGCGATGAGAAGGTCAAGGTGTTGCAGGCCGTCCGGCCCATGCGGCCCGAAGAAGTGCCCCTGGCGACCGCGCGCGGCCAGTACCGGACCTATCGGGATGAGCCGGGGGTGCGGCCCGGTTCTGCCACGGCCACCTTTGCCGCGGTGCGCCTCTATGTAGATAACTGGCGCTGGCAGGGCGTGCCGTTCTACCTGCGCTCGGGCAAGCTGTTGGCCAGCAAGGCGACCGAGATCACCGTGCAGTTCAAAGGAGTGCCGCACAAGCTGTTTCAGGAGAGCGAGGCAAGCAGTCCGCACGCCAACTTCATCACCTTCTGCATCCAGCCGGAAGAGGGCATGCACCTGCGCTTCGAGACGAAGGTGCCGGGCGCGGGGATGCGCCTGCGCTCGGTCGAAATGGACTTTCAGTTCGGGGAGGAATTCGGCCAGACCGCGCTGCCCGAGGCGTACGAGCGGCTGTTGCTCGATGCGCTGAACGGCGATGCATCGCTCTTCGCCCGCGCCGATGAGATCGAGCTGAGCTGGCAGATCATTGACCCGATCCAGATGGCGTGGGATGCCTCGAACACCGATCTGTCGGTCGCGGCCGGCGGCTGGCGCACCGAGACCGCGCCGGCGTTGGAGTTCTACGAGAAGGGATCGTGGGGACCGCCCGGCGCCGACCGGCTGCTGGCGCAACACGGCCGACACTGGCGACTGACCTGCCATAAGAAATAGCCGGGGCCCGAAACGCCGGCGGAGTCTGAGGTGCGTTGAGCCCGGCTGCGGGTCATGGGCCAGGCGTCTCGTCGCCGACGACCGCACGACCATGAATGGATCGTGCTACCGGGCCGCGCCCGGTGAACCGGGCTGGACCTCGTATCGGCGCCCATCCAGCCCCGTTCACGGGGCGCTGCTCGCGTAGCCCGGCGATTGATCGCCGGGCGGCCCCGCCGGACGCACCGCGCGTCGGAGACGCGCCCGGTACATTTGGCATTGCTGCTTCAGGTTAGTTATTGGGCGCGCCGGCGTTCACCCAATCGGCCAGGATCTTGATCTGGTTGTCGGGCAGGCGGTTGGCGCGCTTCGGCATCTTCCCCTGCTGGACGAGCGTGACCAGGCTGCTCTCGGCGGCGACACCGGGCTTCACGACCGGGCCGTTCTCCGAGCCGGCCATTACCCCGGCATAATCCTTGAGGGAGAGGAGCGCTTCGGTCTTCTCGCCGCCGTGACACTTGATGCAGCTCTTCTCGAAGATCGGCATCACATCCCTGGCAAAGCTAACGCCGGCAGCCGATGCCTGAGCAGCGGTGGCAGTCGCCGCCGGCTTCTCGGTCGGCGGCGGGGCCGCGGTGGCGGTGGCGGCCGGCTTTTGGGTGGCGGTGGCCGTCGGCGGGGCCGCGGTGGCAGTCGCGACCGGCGTCTCGGTCGGCGACGGGGCCGCGGTGGCAGTCGCGGCCGGCTTCTCGGTCGGCGGCGGGGCCGCGGTGGCGATGGCCGCCGGGGTTGGAGCGGCCGCGCTGGGGGCCGGCGAGGCGGCCGGCGCGCACGCCACCAGGATCAATACCAGACCGGTGATCATCAAAAGCAAGGCCAGTTGACGGCTTGTTCCTCTTCGCATCTGAACGGAATCTCCTCGCATCGCTTCTTTGTGTTCTCGTAACCCGACCGACAACCGGCCGCTCATCGCGCGCGGCGACCGATCCGGCAGGGACGAAGTCGAGATAATGCGAATACAACCACAAATCAGCAGAGGGCGCAGTGATACAACTTACCATCGTGCCACGTCTGTGCCCGCTCGAATGCGAGGGTTCTGATAGAGGTGCCCGCCGTGCGCTCAGGGAAGCTCCATTGCCGCTCACCGCACGCGTACCGGCTCGTAGAGCCGCGCGCGCAGCTCGCTCACCTGGCGGCTGATCTCCGTGTTGTCCGCCATCTCGGCTGCGATCCGTTCGCAGCCGTGGATCACCGTCGTGTGATCGCGGCCGCCCAACAGCTCGCCGATCTGCGGCAGGGAAGCGCCCGTCTCCTCCCGAATCAGATACATGACGATCTGGCGTTGCAGAGCGATGCGGGCGGCGCGGGAACGCCCCGTCAGCTCGCCGATGCTGACGCCGAAATAGTCGGCGGCCACGTGCAGGATCATCTCGGGGCTCAACCTGGACTGCGCGGGCGACAGATAGGCCAACGCATCCTCGACCAGCGCGACGGTGAGAGGGCGTTTGGACACCTCGGCGTGGGCCAACACGTTGGTCAGCGCGCCCTCCAGGTCGCGGATGTTGCGATGTGCCCGCTGCGCGATGGCGGCCAACACCTCGTTGGGCACCTGACGGCCCAACGACGCCGCCTTGACCTGGAGGATGGCGATGCGCGTCTCCAGGTTCGGCGGCTGGATATCGGCAATCATGCCCCAACCGAAACGGGAGCGTAGCCGCTCCTCGAGCAGCGGGATCGCCTGCGGCGGCCGATCGCTCGTCAACACGATCTGCCGGTTGGCCGAATGCAGCGCGTTGAAGGTGTGGAAGAATTCCTCTTGCGTCTGTTCCTTGCCGGCGATGAAATGCACATCGTCTATCAGAAGCACGTCAATGGTGCGATACTTGGCTCGAAACTGATCGGTGGATTGCGTGCGAATCGCGCTGATGAGTTCGTTCGTAAACAACTCCGAGGACACATACAACACGCGCTGATTCGCTCGCTGGACGAAGTGCCCGATGGCCTGCAGCAGGTGGGTCTTGCCCAGGCCCACGCCGCCATAGAGAAACAACGGATTGTACGCGCGCCCCGGCCGCTCGGCCACCGAGAGCGCGACCGCATGGGCCATGCGGTTGGACGGCCCGACGATGAAATTATCGAACGTATAACGAGGATTCAAGCTGGTTCCTTCGGCCCACGGCATCTCGGCCGGCGCGGCCTCGCTGCGGCCATCCAGCTCCAACAAAGGCGCCGGCAACGGCTCGGCCGCGTCCAGCGCGGGCGCCGGCTGGACGACAAACGTCACATCGGCCGCACGGCCCAGGATGCTGGTCAGGGTGCGCTTGATGGTCGGCCGCAAGCGCAGCGATAGCCAGTCCTTGGCATAGGCATTGTTGACGGCAACGACAAAGGTGCCGTCCTCATAGGCGAGACAGGTGGTATCGCGGATCCACGTCTCGTAGGTGCTCTTGGTCATCTGCAAGCGCAGTTGGCTGCGTGCAATCTCCCAGATCTCGCGCGGATCATGGGCAACAAGAGACTCAGGAGCAGTCATCGTTTTCACTCCAAAGATCTCGAAC
>DAOTZV010000040.1:0-8376 GCA_034434235.1 Anaerolineae bacterium | reverse complement strand
CACAGGACGCCGCCCGAAGGCATCCCATACCAGTTCGGCGCCGTCACATCGCCGCCGATCACGATGTCCAGCCGGCCGTCGCCATCCAGGTCGGCCAGCGCCGGCGAAGACCAAACCGTATCATGGCTGAGAAAGCCGTGGTGATTGCATTGGCCTCGCAAGGCCGGATCGGTATCATAGGGGAAAGGCACGACGCCCCACAGGGCGTTGCCGTTCTTATCGAGCAGATAAATGCAGTTGTCCCAGGCGCCGACCACGGTCTCCGGCCCAGGCACATCAGGGCGAATGTCACCGCTGGCGGGCGCGCCCCACACGCCGTCCAGGACGCCGTTTGCCGACGCCCCCCATTCGGCCTTGTCGGCCGTATTGAAGACCCACAGGACCGCACCCGTCGTCCCGCTGAGCGCCACCACGCCGCCGTTGCCGGGCAAGTCAGGATTGCCTTTGCCGCATTCAGTCGTGGCATTTTCGCCCCACGGCGGCACCTCGAAGGCGCCCATGCCGACCACCACATCGGGCCGGCCGTCTCCGTTCAGGTCGTCCACCACGGCCGGGGTCGAATCCACGTCGGCGCGCACGAACGTTTTCCAGAGAAGCGTGCCGTTCGGCCGCACCGCATAGACCACGCCCCGACATCCGAAGCCGCCGAGCGAGGTATTGCGGCTATCCAGCTCCCGCGTGCCGAAGATCAACTCCTGCTTGCCATCGCCGTCCAGGTCGGCAGCGTTCAGGCCGCTGAGGTAAACAAAAGAAGAGTCGAGCAACAGAGGAAAGCCGGATTGCACCGGCGGGGAGACGCGACCCTGCAGCGAACTGGCCCCCACAGCTTCAGGCAACAACGCAACGATCCATACACAGACAACGAACAGATACCGATACATTCTAACCGTCCCTTTCGAAATCACCACACATCATCTACGCTGGCGCTCTTACTATGAACAGAATATCAACAAAAGCCACGATTGTCAATCCGTAAACTTCCGTAGCTTAAGGACACTTAGATTGGCAAACGGATTTAAGTTTTCGGGCGGCGCCGGGCTTCGGCGCCTTGAGACACTCCTTTCTATGCCTTCGTTCGGCGCGCCAGGACCGTTTCCACGAACGCCAGATAGCGTTGCGCGGACCGATCCCAGCTATTCGGCTTGCTGTAGGCCCAGGCGGCTGCAGCCGCCCGACGCAGGGCCTCAGGAGAAGCGATCAGTTGCCGCAGGGCGTCATACAAGCCCTGCTCTTCCCCCTCATCGGTCGGGACTTTGGGGCAACACAGGTCGGGATACTCCCGATAAGTGCCGATATCCGAGACGATGACCGGCTTGCCCATGCCCAGCATCGTATGCAACGTCGCCGAGGTCTCGCCGGCGGTTGGATTGCGCAGATTGACGCCCATGTCAACCGCCAACATGGCGGTCAGCAGCACCTCGGCCGAAGCGTAGGCGGGATACACGTGGATCCCCTCGGCCAGCGCGGCGTCGGGATGCTGTTGCAGCTCGTTGACCAGCGGCCAGGCCGTCGGATCGACCGGGCCCATCAGCACCAACGCGATCTGGGGAAATTCTCGGCGCAGCCGACGATACACGCGCACGACGGTCTCCACCCGCTTGACGCGATGCATGATGCCGAAGACGCCGATGACCAGGCCATCCACAGGCCACCCGAGCAAGGCGCGCGCCACGCGCGCGAAACGACCGTCGTCGGGCGGGAAAACCGTACACCCCATCGGGATCACCTGAACGGGGCCGACGGCAACCGGCGCAATGCGTTCGGCCGCCCAGCGGCTATGTACGATCGTCCCCAGACTGGCCTCGACGATGCGGCGATGCAACGCCAATTCATAGTCGTTGATCCGTCCCCGCAGGTATTCGCGGCGGGCCCGTTCGGCCACTGCCGGGCCTTCGCTGTAAGCCACTTCCGCCCAAAACGCGCTCGTATCACCATCCTTTACCAGCGTATGGTAGATCAGATAGTATAAGACCACATCGTGCAAGGTGATGATCCCCGGCCTCTGTAATGCTTGACGATAAATGTAGCGGTGCAGGGCGTTGTTGCCGATCTGATAGAGGTCGAGGTCATACGGCCGGGCCGCGCTGATCTGGGGATAGGCCCGCGCATCATAGAAAGGCAACGTGTCGGCCAATGGCCGATTGGACGGCTGATACCCCTCTACATAACAGTCCACATCGGCGTATCGCCGCAGAGCTGCCACCAACGACTCGCTGTAATCGCTGATCCCGGAGAGCTTGGGGTTAAACGGCGACCAGAAGCTGAGGCGCAGGCGACGCGTCGCCGACGGGAGAAACACGGGCGCGCTTGCTCCGGTCGAGGAGCGAGGCCCCGCCAGCGCGGCCTGGTACGAACGCAGCAACGCCTGTGCCGCCCGTTCCCAACTGAATAGCTGCGCCCGTTGAAGGCCGGCCGCTCGCATCCGCTCCTGCAGTGGCCGATCTTCAAGCACGCGCGCCAGGCCGGCCGCAATGGCGTCGGGATCGGACGGATCTACATAGAGGACGGCTTCGCCCCCGATCTCGCGCAAAACGGAAATATCGGACGCCACGACCGGCGCGGCGCAGGCCATCGCTTCCAGCACCGGCAGGCCGAAGCCTTCATAAAGCGCGGCATGGAGGACGGCCGAGGCGCCGCTGTACAGCGCCAGGAGCGCCCGATGCGATGCGCCTTCGAGCAAATGCACCGCGCCCGTCAACCCCTCGGCCGCGATCCAGGATTCCACCGTCCGCCGCTGCTCGGCCGAGAGCCGGCTCAGGATGACCAGGCATAGCTGCCGGCGGACCGTAGCGGGCAGGCGGCCAAATGCCTGGATCGTCCGCCGCAGATTCTTGCTGTGATGGAAGCCGAGCAGCGAGAAGACATACCGGCCGGTCAATCCCAACCGACGCCGCTCTTCAGCGCCCTCCTCGGGATCAAGCGGGTAGAAATCGCGGCCGACGCCGGGGTAGATGATATCTACCTTCTCGGCCGGGATGCCCGCAAACCGGACAATGTCGCGCGCCGACGTCGCGCTGATCGTCTGTACCCGCTGCGCATAAACGGCCGCGCCCAGCCGATCCGCGAAGCTCTCCTTCAGCTTGTGCCCGAACGGCTCCAGGTATTCCTGCCGGTAGACCAGCGGGATCACGTCCAGGATCGTGACCACCGACCGGACAGCGTGCAGACGTCGGGGGACATAGAACTCCCACGCGAACGGATAGGGGTTGTGAAATAAATCTACCCGCTGTTCGGCCAAAAAGGCCTCCATGGCCGAGTCGAACTGAAACTCCAGATCGGGATCGGCATGGGGCGAAGTCGCAGGCAGCTCCGGCACCGAAAACGGCAGCTTGAGCGGCACGAATTCCCAGTTGCACTCAGGGGGGAAAACCGCCGGCGGAGGACGATCGGCCGCGTAGATCAGGAGCAATTGCGCATCCGCATTCAGCCGACGCAAGGCAGGGAGCAACGAGCTCAGGAACCGGCCGGTGCCCCGCTCCCGATAAGCGTCGAATTGCAAGGGGCGAACGTCAACCGCAACGCGCATCACGATTCATCTGCCGGTCGAATACCCTGCAATTGGGCCACCTGGTTTTCCAGAGCCTCCACGCGCTGCTGCAGGAGAGAAAGCGCGGCCAACTGCGAGCGATTCAACGTCCAGAGCTCGCGGATCATCTGGGCCGCGGCGACGTTGAAGCCATTCTGCTGTTGCAGCATGGGCAGGACATACCACTTGGTGGACATCCAGTTCCAGAGATTGCGCACCGCAACGATCAGCCGGGCAATCACCGGCGCGTGCGACTGAAATTCGGTCTCGCGCACCCAGGCGCGGCCTTCCAGATCGCGCAGGCGTTCCTGGATGCGATCGGCATTCTGGAGAAAAGCGGCCAACTGCTCCACGCCGGCCGCCTGATCATCGTCGTCGCCGCTGACGGCGCGACGGATCCTGAGCATCTGTTCGGCCGGCGTCAACGGCACACGTACATCCACATCGCCCTCATCCATCGGGGTTTCCTCTAGAAAATCCAGAATCGAGAACGAGATCCCACCGCAGCGGCCACAACAGGGCAAAAACAGCTTCGGCTTCGGCCTCGCTGATGGCGTCCAGGAAGAAGCGGTTCGCCGCAGCCGCATGTCGCTCCTGTTCGGCTAAGCGCTGCTGCAATTCCAGGTTAACGGCTTCCTGCCGGGCGATCAGCGCGGCCACCTGCCGCTCGAGGCGTTCAAGGCTCCAAACGATGGACCGATTGATTGCCTGTTGCTGGTACATCAGATGGCGCACGGCCCATTTTGCGGCCGCGGCATACCAGGTGCGACGCAGGGCGGCGATCAGGCCGCCCACGATCGGCACCGCCGAGCGAAACTCGAACTCCTCCAACGGGGGTGCCAGCAGACCGGGCGACTCCGGCCCGACTTCGGCGAGAGGGCCGATCGCCATGCCAGGACCGGACGCCGTCGGCCAGGTCAGCTCATGAATGCCGCCGGCCCGGGCAAACTCGACGGTCAACGCGCGTGTGTGCAACTGCCCCAGCATATGGCTGATCTGCATCAGCTCGTCGCGGCCACCGGGCCAGCGTTCGGCGGCGATGGCAGGCGCCTCGAGCCGCGCGGCCGTATACGCCAGGCGCAAGGGCCGGGTAGAGCCGAACTCTCGGGCGAACGTTGCCTGAAATCCGGCTTCCGCTTCGGCAAATTGCTCCATCAGCCGATCCATGGGCCAATGCTTCAACACGAAGCGGATGCGACCCCGTTGGAAGTAGAACCAACGCGTCCGATCCGGAGTCGAAGCAGACTCATGATGCAACACCACTGGTTCCGGCCGATAGAGCACCTTGAAGCCGGCCGCGCGGGCACGGAAACACAGGTCCACGTCTTCGTAGTAGGCCGGGAAGAAACGCTCGTCCAGCAAGCCGATCTGCTCGACGACGCGGCGATGAATCGCCATCGCCGCGCCGGTCACGTATTCCACCTCGTGTGGCGCGTCCCAGGCGCCTTCCCCGGCGCTCTCTTTGCCCAGATGAAACGGCGTTCCCAGCACCTCATGCACCCGGCCGCCGGCGTGCTGGAGCGAACGGTCGGCCGCGGAAAGGATCTTGCAGCCGATGATCCCCGCGTCGGGATCGGCAAAGGCCGTTTGCAAGGCCGCGGCCCAGCCAGGTTCGACCTGCGTGTCCTGGTTCAACAACACGTAGATATCGCCCGTCGCGGCGCGCATTCCGACGTTGCACGCGTGCGCAAAGCCGAGATTCTGGGCGTTGCGGAACAGGCGCACCTGTCCATAGCGATCGGCGATCAGCCCGGCCGAGCCGTCGGTCGAGCCATTGTCCACGGCAATGATCTCGTGAACGGCATCGGCCTGGGCCACGAGCGTGTCCAGGCACTTCGGCAGAAAAGCCCGGCCGTTCCACACGGGAATGATCACCGACAGACGCACATCGGCCAACAGATCCCTCCAGGATGATGTTTCTTTCGTCCCGTCCGCCTACTGAACGACCGAGATCTTCTGCCACCACTCCAGATCCACGAATCGGGCCGGCCGGCGTTCGTAGGTCGGCTCCAGGATCCTGGCTCGCGTCGGCCAACGCAACAGCTCGCGCACCTGGCCGGCCGCCAGCGGCCACGGAAAGTCGCCGTCGGGGGTCACCCAGTAGATCGTCCGGCCATCGGCCTGCCACCGGCGGACGAGCTGGCGAAACGCCGTCTGATCGAGCCGCTCCCGGTTGCGGATCACGACGACGTCATGGCCATAGATGAAGCGCAAGGGCGTCCCAAACAGGTCGCCCAGGCCCACCGGCGTAGGATCGTAATAGATGATGACCGAATGCGGCTGAAACGTGGCGTTGAGCTGCTCCACCTGCCCGATCAGGCCACGATAATCTGTGTGGCTGATCAAGCCGCGCGCCGACATGCCCAGTGCCACGAGCCAGGCGACGGCCAGCGCGACGCCGGCCGTGCGCCAGAGCTGCGTCCGACCCTCATACACCCAGTTGATCGCCCACGCCACGCTGATCACCAGGAACGGCACAACCTCCGGCACATAGCGACGCATGGCATAGACCTGGTGGGGATTGATCTGGATCCGCCAGAGGTAGAACAGAGAGAAGAAGAGCCCCATTCCCAGCAAAAACGCTGTGCGCCGGTAATCTTCCAGAACGATCATCAGCGCAATGCTGGCGGCCGCCAGCATCACGCCGAACGGGGTAAAGTACCAGCCCAGGCGCAACAGGTTTTCGTGATCCAGGTTGGGGATCGAGCCGCCGGCATACCAGTACTCGTGCATGACCGCCTGTCCCACCTGTGGCCGCACGAAATAGCCGTACACGGCCAGGCCGATCACGCACAAGGCGATGGGCGCCGACCAGGCCAACCGATGGCGTCGGAGTCGGTCGGCCAGGCGGTCGCGCGCTGTCGTGTTGCGATCCAGGAAGATCAGCGCGATCAGGCCGACCGCCGCCAGGCCGACCAGCGCCACGCCATAGGGTCGGACCGCGCTCAAGGTGTAGATCTGATAGCCGATCTGATTGTAGAAGTACGGCGCGCTTTGCCACAGGCCATGAACGAACGAATGCACGACCAACAGGAGAAACAACCCATAAAACCACAGGTCCCGGCGTTGGCGCCGGCCGCTCCAGCGCCGCCAGATCAACACCGCTACCGGCACGGCCAACACGGGCAGCACGTCGATGCGCGTCAAAAAAAGCTGGCCCAAGGCCGCGCCGGCGAGCGCCGGCCACAGCGCATGGCTGCGTTCCTCCATTACCCAGACGGTAAATGCCCACGCGCCGGCCAGGAACAGATATTGCGTCAACATCTCGGACGTGGGATAACGTGCAAACCACACCTGGAGGCCGGTGATGCTCAAGCTGCCCAGCGCCAGAAAAGCGGCCTTCGGGCCCCAAAGCCGACGCGCCAACAGATAGGCGGCCAGACAGGCGAGCAACGCCCAGAGCCCCGTGAGGTAAAGCTCGGCCTGGACCCCGCCGAAGAGATAGCCGATTGCCTGCCAGATCGGATGGAGCGGATAGAATTGCGGGATGATCTGGCCCGGCGGGGCGGCCGGCACATAGAAGCCGGGCAGATAGTAGTAGGGCGTATACTCTTGCGCGGGCAGTTCGCGGAGCAGCGCCGGCTCCAGTTGGCTGCCGAAAGAAGCCAGGATGGGATCGTGCAGGACGATGCGGCCGCTGCGCGCAATGCTGGCGCCCAGGTTCACATATACTCCGGCGTCGGCCCCGCCGACCACGAACTCATGCGGCCGGAAGAAGAGCACGCTGGCCGCCACCAGCCAGATCGCCAACAGCGCTGATTCCCAGCGCGGCATGGGCTGTTGCGCAGCGGTCAGCTCGGCCAAAGTCGTGTGCCGGGTGCCGACAAGCCATCCCAACCAGGCCGACAACGCCGACCGGCGAACGGCAAGCCACCCCAGGGTTGCTACAACAATGGCCCAGATAGCTCCCAAGAGAAAGAGCGAAAACAGCCCTACCTCGGCCAACACCAGCGCAGTCCAGCCGATGATCGTCCCTCCGAGCATCACGGCGGCCATCATCCATTCCAGGACGTGTGCCGGCCGGTAATCCCGGCACAACAGCAAGATCAGCGCGCCGGGCAGAAAGGCGCAACCGACCAGCAACAGCATCACGAAAAGCGCAGGAAACAGCATCCGATGAATCCTTTCTACAGATGCGAGATCGCCGAAGGTGGCAGGGCCGGCCGATGCTCCCAGCGGCACGGGATGGCCACCATCCCCTCCATCCGGCGGACCTGGGGCGCCTGAGTGACCGTGAAAGCATAGGCCCGATGATGGTGATCGAAGGGATGCACCGAATTCCGGTCATAGATCGCTGCTGTGAACGTATAGGCGCCCGGCTGCAAGGGTAGCGCGTCGATGATGTAATCTACTTCCCCCATTCCCCGGATCTCTTCGATCTCGTAGCCGCAATCCGCCGAATTCGGCCCGGTCAAATTGTCGCCGCGGGCATTGTAGATCGCCACGCCGAAGGTCGGCGTCCGGATGGGCGTATGCGCCACGTAGCGGATCAACGCCCGAAACGGCCCGCCGGATACGAACGAATCCTGAGGTTCGCCCCAGGCATTACAGAACCGCACCTCGACGATCTCGGCCTCGTGCGAGCCCCAGCGTTGGCCGCTCTCGTCGGTCAAAGTGGCGGCAACGGCGCGCTGCGCACCGGCCGCCTTATCTTGGTCTACCTTCTGCTGGACGTGCGACAGGTAGGCGCCGATCACCCTGTCGGTCTCGCCGATCACCGAAACGCCGGCGTTGTTCAGCCACAGGGCGCGCCGACAGATCAGCCGGATCGCCTCGGGGCTGTGCGAGACGAGCAGGATGGTGGTCCCCCGGCGATACATCAGAGCGATCTGCTCCAGGCATTTCTGCTG
>DAOTZV010000039.1:0-23745 GCA_034434235.1 Anaerolineae bacterium | reverse complement strand
GTTCGTCCTACCGTTCGTCCTATGGGCATGAAGAAACGCACCGCATTGTTGATGGTGCCCGGCAGATCGGTCCAAAAGCTCTTCTTGGACACCTTCTCCCAGACCCGCTTCGGCCGATACAGATAGAACCGCCGATACGCCTCTTTCCACTTGCGCACCACCAGGTCGGGATCGTAGTTCGGCATGGTGAAGCGCGCCTTGTCCGACTGGATCGCGTAATCCTGCCACTCGTGCGCGAAGATGTTGCCGTGCTTTTTGATCACGTCGTACATCTCGGTGCCGGGATAAGGGGTCGCCAGCATGAAGTGCGCCAGATTGGGGTCGAGCTCCAGCGCGAAGCGCGTGGTCTTCTCCATGGTCTCTTCGGTCTCTCCCGGCATACCATAAATGAAGAAGCCCATTGTCTCAAGCCCCGCCTCGCGCGCCCAGCGGAACGCATTGCGCACCATGTCCATGCTCTGGCTCTTCTTGATCACGTTGCGCAGGATGAGCGGATCGCCGCTCTCCACCCCGAAGCCGACGCGACGACAGCCGGCCGCCTTCATCAACTGAAACAGCTCCGGATCGGTATGGTTCACCTTCATCCCGTGCACGGTGGTCCAGGGCACGGTGTTCAGCCCCTCGGCGATCAGGCGCCGACAGAGCTCCTTGGCCCGATCCAGCTTGAGGTTCCAGATGTCATCCGTCAGACCGATCTCGGTCGCCTTCAGATCGCGCACCAGCCAGCGCCATTCGCCGATGACGTTCTCGACCGAGCGCGGCCGCCAGGTGTCGCCGGTGATCGGCTTCGAGCAATAGGTGCACTTGTACGGGCAACCGCGGCTGGTCATGATGGTGTAGGCGCGGGCGTTCTTGTCGAGCCCGTCGGTGAGCGGGTTCAGGTTGGTGTAGCGCCGGATCTTGTACAGGTCGTGCGCGGGATAGGGAATCTCGTCCAGGTTGGGCACCAGCCGCGCCGGCGGATTGACGACCATCTCGCCCTTGCGCCGCCAGTAGAGCCCGTGCACGGTCTCCATCGGCCGTCGGCCCTCGAGCGCGTCCACGAACTCGATGATGCTCTCCTCGGCCTCTCCCTTGATGACATAATCCACCTCCGGGTGGTCCGGGCCGATGGATTCCTCGGGTAACAGGGTCAGGTGCGGGCCGCCGAGCAGGGTGATCATGCCCAATCGCTTGCCCTCGCGCGCCATGTTCCAGGCGTCCACGATGAGGGGCGTCACCGCGCTGATGCCGAGCAGCTCGTAGCCGTCGCGACGCACGACCGTCTCCAACGGTTCGTCCTCGACGGCCGCATCGTAAATGCCCACCTGGTGGCCGTTTTCGCGCAAGACCGCGGCCAGGTAGCCCAGGCCGAGCGGGATATGTTTCCGGGATGTCCAGACTTCCGATTCAGGGCTTGCCAGTAAAACTTTCATCATCCAATCATCCTTTGTTCGTCAATCGTACCGATGCGCGGTCTCCCGGCGATAGCCCAGGTCCGTGCTGAAGCTGGAGAAGAGTCGCTGGCGCGCCCGGCCGGGCGAATGACGCAACAGGGCCCCGATGCCGCGCCGGATGATCTGGGGCGCGCTGTAGATCTTGCGACATAGCCAGTTGTACCCTTCCTGAAGTTGGTCCACGCTCATCTGCGCCGGGATGTAGGTCACGTGGTTCGTGTTGTATTTTTCCCAGGTGTCGTGTGGCAGGATGCGGCCCGCGGCCAGCAGCTCGCGGCGTTGCGCCGTGCCCGGATAGGGCGTCAGGATCGTCACGCTCACCCCGTCCAGCTCGCTGGTGCGCACGAAATCCCACAGGGCCCCGAAGCTATCGGGCGTGTCGCTGTCGAAGCCGACGACGAACAGCCCCACCACCCCGATCCCGTGCTCGTGCACCTTGCGGATCACCTCGCGCGAGCGGCTGGCATCGCCGCGCGCCTTGCCGCCCAGCTCCCGGCGATTGCCGGGGTTGATGGATTCGAAGCCGATGAAGAACTTCTCCAGATGGGCTTCGCGGGCCAGGTCGAGGAGGTCGGGATATTCGGCGACCATCTGCTCGGCCTGGCAGGTCCAGCCGGCCAACGGCAGCTTCGCCAGGCTGCGGAAGAGCTGCTCCATGTAGGCCGGGTAGAGCCGGAAATTCAGGCCGAAGTTGTCGTCGGTCAGGAAGAAACGCCGCAGGCGCCGGCGCCGGATCTCTTCGACCACCTCGTCCACCGGCCGCAGGCGCATCTTCTGGCCCGAGACGCGGATCGCCGTGCAGAAGGTGCAACTGCGCGGACAGCCGCGCGTGATCTCCAGGTAGGGCGTCCAGTAGTTGCGGTGTTCGTCCACCTGGCGCAAGACGCGATCCTGAAGCACCGCCACGCCGGAATCGAGCGGCATCCATTCCTCGTCGGTGTAGCGTTTCTGCAGGACGCCGCGCTCGAAATCACCGATGATCTGCGGCCAGGTGCGATATCCCTCGCCGACCGCGATGGCATCGGCCCAACCTTCGACTTCATCCGGCACGAGAGTGGTATGTGTGCCGCCCATCACGGCCGTCGCACCCTGGCGCTGGACGGCCCGCGCGATGCGTTTGGCTCGATCCACCATCAGCGTCTTGGCCGTGATGCCGACCAGGTCGCCCTGGCCCAGGGTCTCGATCGGCAGGCGCATCAGGTCTTCGTCCCAGATCTCGACCGGGATGTCGGCCGGCACCAGCGATGCCAGGCGCATGAGCGTGTACGGCTCGCTGGTGGCCCGGCCGTATACGCGGCCATCGCGGCCGGGCTGGATGAGAACGACCTTGCGAATGGGCATGATCGGCCGTCAGATCGGGGCTTCGATGGCGCGTCGCAACGCGGTCTTTTCCTTGCGCGGGAAGATGGTGCGCCAGGCGATGCGGGCATTGCGACCGATGTTGAACCAGAAGTCTTTGCGGCGCGCGGCGCGCAGGATGTACTTTGGCCGCCAGTAGAACTGCCGGTACGCCTTGCGATACATCTCCTCCATCAGTTCGGCGGTCAGGTCGCCCATCTCGTAGCGTGCCTTCGTATCGAAGAAGACATAGTCTTCCCAATCTTGCACCAGGAAGCGGCCGTTCTGCTTGACCTGCTCGTACACGATGGTGCCCGGATAGGGGGTCATCATGCTGAAGTTGGCGATCAGCGGGTCGAGCTCGATGGCGAAGTCTATCGTCTTCTGCATGGATTCGCGCGTGTCGCCGGGCAGACCGATGATGAAGAAGCCGATCGTCTCGATGCCGGCGGCCTTGGCGTTCTTGAAGGCCTGGCGGATCGTGTTGTGATCTACGTGCTTGTCTATCTTGACGATCATCTGCTCGTCGCCCGTCTCGACCCCGAACGCGGTGCGCTTGAGGCCGGCTTGCTTGAGGCGGGTGAGCAGCTCCATGTCGGCCAGGTTGGCGCGGATGCCGTTGACGAAGATCCAGGGCACGTGGTTCAGCCGGGCGGCGATCAGCCCGTCGGCCAGTTGCATCAGGCGATTGCGGCGGATGTTGGCGCTGTCGTCGAGCACGCCGATCTCCAGCGCGCCCAGGTCATGGACCAGATGGCGCCACTCTTCGATGACGTTTTCCGGCGAGCGCGCGCGCCATTTAATCGGCATGATGCTCTGCGAGCAGAAGGTGCACCGATAGGGACACCCGCGGCTGGTCAGGATCGAGAAGCTGCGCTCGCCGGGTATGGCGTCGGTGGCCGGCTGCAGGTTGGTGTAGCGCTCCATCTTGAACAGGTGATACGCCGGCCACGGCAAACTGTCCAGGTCGTTGATGACCGGGCCGTCCGGGTTGCGATGCAGCTCGCCGTCGCTGGTCTTGTAGCTCAGGTTCTTGACATCTTTGAAGAGATCCAGGTTGGGCGCCATGAGCGCGGTGGCGGAGAACTCCGGCTGGTCGCGCAGGAACGCCTCTACCCGATTGCTGATCTCGATCCAGGGGCCTTCTCCTTCTCCGCGGACGACCATGTCCACGGCGGGCTGGCGCAGCGATTCGAAGTCCAGGTTTTCCGAGACCACGCTGACGTGCGGGCCGCCCAGCACGATGGGGATGTTCATTTCCTGCTTGATCGCTGCGGCGGTCCGCCACGCCTGCTTCACCTGGGGCGTATTGGCCGTGATGCCGACGAGATGCGGCTTGAATTCGTGCAGGAATTCGGCCAGCGGCTGGTCTTCCACGTCCGCGTCGTAGACGCGCACTTCGTCTCCGCGGCGTTCGGACATCGCGCCCAGATACGCCAGCCCCAGATGGGGCGAGGTGCGGGTATCGATCGGCAAGCGGAATCTTGGGTTAATCAGTGCAACTCGCAAGAGTACCTCCGGGATGTTTGATATCTGTCAGTTTCGGTGATCGCGGCCGCCCGTACGACGAACTGAAGTTCGTCGTACTCTCTCGGCGCATCCGCCGGGCGAACTGAAGTTCGCCCTACTCCATCGGCGCATTCGCCGGGCGAACTGAAGTTCGCCCTACTCCATCGGCGCATTCGCCGGGCGAACTGAAGTTCGCTCTACTCCGTCGGCGCATTCGCCGGGCGAACTGAAGTTCGCCCTACCCTTTGATGACCGCGATTGGCTCCAGACGGGCCACGACGCGCGCCAGGCCGGCCGCTTCTACCACGGCCACGACGCGATCCACGTCCTTGTAGGCCTGGGGCGCTTCTTCGGCCAGGCCGGCCATGCTGCCGGCGCGCACCACGATGCCATCCTGGGTGAGCTCCCCGCGCAGGTTTTCCCCGCGCACCTGGCGCTTGGCCTCGGCCCGGCTGAGCACACGGCCGGCGCCGTGGCAACACGAGCCGAACGTCAGGCGCATGCTCTCGGCCGTGCCGACCAGGATGTAGGAGGCCGTGCCCATGCTGCCGGGCACCAGCACCGGCTGTCCGACCTCCCGGTAGTCGGCCGGGATGTCGGGGTGATGCGGGCCGAAGGAACGCGTGGCACCCTTGCGATGGACGCACACCCGCATCGGCCGACCTCCCACATCGTGGGTCTCGATCTTGGCCATGTTGTGCGCCACGTCGTAGATCACGAACAGATCGTGATGGCGCACTTTGCCGCCCAGGACTTCCTCGAACGCCTCGCGGATCTGGTGCGTAAGCACCTGGCGATTGGCCCAGGCGTAGTTGGCCGCGCAGTTCATGGCCGCCAGGTAGCTCTGACCCTCCGGCGAGTCGAGCGGCGCGCAAATGAGTTGACGATCGGGCAACTGGAAGCCGAAACGGTTGCTGGCACGTTGAAATTGCTCGATGTAGTCGGTGGCCACCTGGTGTCCCAGGCCACGGCTACCGCAATGCACCTGCACGACCACCTGGTCCTTGCGCAGGCCCAACACATCGGCCGCGTCGGAATGATGGATTGCAGTTACAACGTCTATTTCGGCGAAATGGTTCCCCGAGCCGAGCGTGCCCACCTGTTCGAGGCCGCGCTCCCTGGCGCTCTTGCTCACCTTCGCCGGATCGGCGTTGGCCATCCGACCGCCCTCCTCGGTGTGCGCCACGTCCTCGGGCCGCGCGTAGCCTTCGCGCAGTGCCCAGCGGCTGCCGTCGAGCAGGATCTGGTCGAGCTCGGCCTTGTTGATGTGCAGGTGACCCTTCACCCCCACGCCGCTGGGCAGGTGTTTGTAGAGCGCGTCGGCCAGCGTGTCCAGGTAGGGGCGGATCTCCTGTACATCCAAGTTTGTCCCGATGACGCGCACCCCACAGTTGATATCGTATCCCACTCCGCCAGGCGAGATCACGCCGTCGGGCCACCGGGTGGCCACCACGCCGCCGATGGGGAAGCCATATCCCTGGTGGATGTCGGGCATCGCCATGGCCTGGCCGACGATGCCCGGCAACGTCGCGGTGTTCACCAGTTGTTCGAGCGAGCGATCTTCCAGGGCTTTCGCCAGGATCTCCTCATCGGCGAAGAAATAGGCCGGCACGCGCATGTCGTGCCGGAAGGAGCTCGGCACTTCATAGAGATAGTCCGAAACCCGTTTCAGGTCGGCTCGCGTGACCGGTTTCATGCTTCACCTCGCTCTCGCTCTACGGATTGACCAGGCTATTTTGCTACCGACATGAGCTGCATCCGCCCTGGGCCGAGCCCTGGCCGCAGCCGCAGGTCGAGACGGCGTTCGGGTTGTCGATCTGAAAGCCGCTGCCCAGGCTGCTCTCCACATAGTCAATGCTGGCGCCCACCAGATAGGGCAAGCTGCGCGGATCGACGATCACCCGCAGGCCGTGCTGTTCGAACACGGTATCCATCGGCCGCGGGTTGTCGTCGAACGTCATGCCGTATTGCAATCCGCTGCACCCGCCGCCGCTGACGAACACGCGCAAAGCATACGTGTCGGCCAGACCTTTTTCGTGCATGATCTCCACCAGTTTGTCGGCCGCCGTAGCGGTCAGGGTGATCAAGGCGGTTTCTTCGATCGGTGCGACTGTCATGGATGTAATGCCTCCAGAATGAGATGTGGCCCAATGACTGGCGTGGGCCGTGAAACGTGAAACGTGAAACGTGAAACGTAAAACGTAAAACGTAAAACGTGAACACGTGAGCACGTAAAAAGATCAGCCTCCGATTTGGCTCATTTCGCGCGAGCGGGCGATTTCGTTTTGTTCCAGCCGATGTCCCCAGGGCTTGCGGTAGGCGGCCTCGGCGAAGATCTGTCGCATGGTCTCGAAATCGGCGCCGGCGCGCAACGGCGCAAGCAAGTCTACCTCATCATCGCGCAGCAGACAGAGGCGTAGCTTACCATCTGCCGTCAGACGCAGCCGCGTGCACCCTTCGCAGAACGGCTCGGTGACGCTGCTGATGAAGCCGACGATGCCGCGGGCGCCCGCCAGCCGATACGGCCGCGCCGGATCGTGGCCGTTGTGGCCGGGCACGGGCGTCAGCGGGCCGAGGGCCGCTTCGATGCGGCGCCGCGTTTCAGCCGACGGAACGATCTGCTCCTGCTGAAAGCCGGCCGTGCCGCCGAACGGCATCAGCTCGATGAAGCGCACCTCCCACGGATGATCGAGCGTCAACCGGGCCAGATCCACCACGTCCTCGTCGTTGAAGCCGCGCGTCACGACGCAGTTGAGCTTGATCGGCGTGAGCCCGGCCGCGGCGACCGCTTCGATGCCGCGCCATACATCGTTCAGGTTGCCCCGACGCGTGATGCGCCGGAACTTCTCCGGGTCGAGCGAATCCACGCTGATGTTGACTGCACTGAGGCCGGCCTCGGCCAGCGGTCGGGCCAGCTCGGCCAGCTTGATGCCGTTCGTGGTCATCGCCACCGTCTTGATGCCCGGGATCGCCTTGATGTTGCGCACCAGGTCCACGACCCCGCGGCGCACGGTCGGCTCGCCGCCGGTAAGGCGGATCTTGTCCACCCCCAGGCTGGCCGCCACCCGCACCAGCGTCAGGATCTCGTCGTCCTGGAGCAAGGTGGCCGGCGGCCGAAAGACGATGTCCTCCGGCATGCAGTAGATGCAGCGCAGGTTGCAGGCGTCGGTCAGCGACACTCGCAGGTAGTGGAGATGTCGGCCATATGAATCGTGCAACGCGGTCGGGCTTTCGTGCACAGAAAAGGTCGTCATGGTTCACTCGCGCCTTTGTCAGTTGTAGGGCGAACTTAAGTTCGCCCTACAGGTTTCTGCACTTGGCCGGTCGTAGGACGAACTTAAGTTCGTCCTACGTGTCCGATGGATTGGGCTCGATAACGTACGTGCAGTGGGTGGCGCCGTGCAGGGCGCGCGTCTGATAGCGCGTGGCGCCGGGCACCAAAGCGCGCATCAGCTCCTGATCCATCATGCACAGCTCGTGATGCCGATCGGCCGTGCCCATGTACGGGCAGTTGTAGGCGTGAAGCTCGTAGCGGCCGTTTTTCTCCTCCCAGCGGGCGTTGTAGCCCTTTTCGGTCAGGAAGCGGGCGATTTCATCCAGCCGTTCCTCCACCGACTGGTCGGGCAACGCCGCGGGCGCTTCGCTGGCAGCTTTGTCGGCCAGATGGATGAAGAAGGTGCGCACCTGTTCGGCTGGCAGGGCGGCCTTGATTTCCTCCAGGAGTCCGTCGGCAATGGCATCATGGCGCTGCGGAAAGAGCCGGGCCGCCTGCGGCGTCAGCGCGTAGACCTGGCTCGGCCGACCCGCGCCGTCGTGTCGGCGCACCCCCGCCGCTTCGACCATGTCCTCGCCGATCAAGATGTCCAGGTGATGGCGGACGGAAACTTGGGCGATGCCGAGCCGGTTGGCCAGCTCCGCGACGGTGGCCGAGCCGTTCTCTTTCAAGATTTCGATGATGCGACGACGGATCGTTTGCACTACTCTTTCTCCTGCGCCAGTGGGCTGAAAGCTGGAAACCTGGAAACTGGTTGCCGGTTTCCGGTCACCAGCTACCAGCTTCCGGTTACCAATCACCAGCTTCCAGTCACCAGTCACCAGTCACCAGCTACCAGCCTTAAGCATAGCACAACGAGCCTGTCCTGTCAATTGTTATGAATTCTTTGATAGATATTCGGTCAGGGTCTATATTCGCCGAACACCTGGCGCAAGATGCCGCAGATCTCGCCCAGGGTCGCGTAGGCCTCCACCGCCTCGATGAAGAGCGGCATGAGCGGGGCAGAGGGATCCTCGGCCGCGACCCGCAGCCGGGCCAACGCGCGCGCCACGGCATCGGCGTCCCGCGTGGCGCGCAGCGCGCGGAGCCGCTCGATCTGCTCGGCCTGCACGGCTTCGTTTATCCTGAGCAGGTCGCCGGGCGGCGTCTCGGCGCTCGTCTGGAACCGGTTCACCCCCACGACGATCTGCTCACCCGACTCGATGGCCCGGGCCGTAGCGTAGGCCGCCTCCTGGATCTCGTTCTGGATATAGCCCGCTTCGATCGCCCGGATCGCGCCGCCCATGGCGTCTATGCGTTCGATGTATTCCTGCGCGCGGCGCTCGATCTCGTCGGTGAGATATTCGATGTAGTACGAGCCGGCCAGCGGATCCACCGTATCGGCCACGCCCGATTCGTAAGCGATGATCTGCTGCGTGCGCAGCGCCACCTGCACGGCCGCCTCGGAGGGGAGCGCCAGCGCCTCGTCGCGCGAGTTGGTGTGCAGGCTTTGCGTGCCGCCGAGCACCGCGGCCAACGCCTGCAGCGTCACGCGCACCACGTTGTTCTCCGGCTGTTGTGCGGTGAGGGTCGAGCCGGCGGTCTGGGTGTGGAACCGGAGCTGCCAGCTCTTGGGATCCTGGGCGCCGAACCGTTCGCGCATGATCTTCGCCCACAGCCGTCGCGCGGCCCGGAACTTGGCGATCTCCTCCAGGAAGTTGTTGTGGCTGTTGAAGAAGAAGGCCAGTTGCGGCGCGAAGTCGTCCACCGCCAGGCCGGCCGCCAGGGCCGCCTTCACGTACTCGATGGCGTTTGCCAGGGTGAACGCGACCTCCTGGACGGCCGTGCTGCCGGCCTCGCGGATGTGATAGCCCGAGATGCTGATCGTGTTCCAGTTCGGCACTTCGGTCGCGCAGTAGCGGAAGAGGTCGGTGATCAGCCGCATGGAGGGGGCCGGCGGGAAGATGTAGGTGCCCCGGGCGACATATTCCTTCAGGATGTCGTTTTGCACCGTGCCGCGCAGCACGTGAGGATCCACGCCCTGCTTCTTCGCCAGCGCGATGACCATCGCCAGCAGGATCGCGGCCGGCGCGTTGATCGTCATGCTGATGCTCACCTTGTCGAGCGGGATGCCGTCGAGCAACGTCTCCATATCGGCCAGCGAAGAGACCGCTACGCCCACCTTGCCGACCTCGCCGAACGCCAGCGGATCGTCGGAATCGTAGCCGATCTGGGTGGGCAGGTCGAAGGCGATGCTGAGACCGGTCTGGCCCTGCGCCAGCAGATACTTGTAGCGCCGATTGCTCTCGGCCGCGCTGCCGAAGCCGGCGTACTGGCGCATGGTCCACAGCCGGCCGCGATACATGGTCGGTTGGACCCCGCGCGTGAACGGGTATTCGCCCGGAAAGCCCAGCTTCTCCAGGTAGGCGGCCGCGGCCTCCGCGCAACAGTCAGGGGGCGTGGCCAGGCGCTCGACCGGTATGCCCGAGCTGGTCTTGAATTCGGCCCGGCGCTCCGGCGCGCGGGCCAGGACTTTGGCCACGGTGCGCGCTTCCCAGGCCGCTTTGCGTTCCGAGATCCGGCTCATGGATGCATCTCCTGTGCGATCAATTGGTCGGCCGCGTGCCGAAGACCATGTCCCACAGCGGAGAACTCACTCCGTAGTAAGCGTCGGGTTTCTTAAAGTGATGCATCATGTGATACCGCTTCAGGAACTTGAGATATCCCCACCGCATCGGCCAGTGATGCGTGGCATAGTGGATCATGTCATAGGCCAGGTAGCCGAGGACGAAGCCGGCGAAGACCGGCGCCACCAGGTGCGGCGCGGCGAACAGCCGACCGAAGACGGCCGTGAACAGGCCATAGAAGACGAGCGCCAGCGGGATGCTGACGACGGGAGGCATCACCAGCCGGGTCTTGAGCTGCGGCTGCGCGTGATGCACGCCATGGAAGAGGAAGAAGAGCTGTTGCATCCGCTCTCCCTTCGGCTCATAGTGGAACACGAAGCGATGCATGGTGTACTCGGTCAGGGTCCACAGCAGCACGCCGAGCAGGAAGCCGAGCGGAATGCCGGCCGGATGGACCGACGCCGGCCACTGCGCGATGCCCCGCCACAGGAAATAGATGGCCACCGGCAGCCAGATGATGACGACTACCGCGGGATGGATATGGGTGAAGAATTCCAAAAAATCCGATTTGAACAGTCGGATCGGTTGATCGCTGTGAACGATCTGCAACGTGTTGGCGGTTTTGGCCATAGTATAGGACTCCTTGCTTTTCGAGTGATCTGTCTGTCTGCTCCTGTCGTTGGCGGCAGAATTGTATCACGCGGCGTCGCCGCGGCCCAAACCCTCGACGAGCGGCTCAGCGCAGGGTGATCAGCGGCTGTCCCTGCGCCACCTGCATGCGCGCTTCGACGCGCACCTCGTGGACGACTCCTTTGCGGGGCGCGCGCAGCTCGTTCTCCATCTTCATCGCCTCCAGGATGACCAGCGGCTCTCCTTCGCCGACCTCCTGGCCCGGTGCCACCAGCACCTTGACGATCAACCCCGGAATGGGCGCCCGCACCACCAGCTCCCCTTCGGGCGCTTTCAGGTTGCGGTCGGCCAGCGCGAGGCGGCGGTCGCGTTCGTCCTGCACCTTGACCAGATAGCGCCGGCCGCCCACCAGGATGTCGTACACGCTGCGCTGATCGGTCGCGGGATCGAGCACGACTTCGTAGGAAACGTTGTTGAGGAGGAGCGAATAGAGCTGGCGGCCGCCGATGGCCTTGATGTCTACGTTGTGCTCGGCTCCATCTACCAGGATTCGACCTCCGGGCTCGATCACGATCTCATAAGTATGGTCATCTATGGTCGCATAGTACTTCATCGCGTGCGCATGGCTCCTATCCGGCCCATCTGCTTCCAGGGCGACATGCGGCTGCCGCGCTCGGCATCGGCCGATGGGCCGAAGATGACCGCTTCCTGGCCGCGTTCGTGTTCGATCAGCGCGGCCGCGATGGCTGCCACCCGGGCCAGATCGCGGCTGGGCGCCGCCGACAGGCGAAAGCCGTCCGGGCCGTCCAGAAACTGCGTGTCGAACTGGCCGCCCTGAAAGCGCGTGCTGTCCATCACCTGCTGGTGAAACGGGATGGTGGTGTGGATGCCGCCGATGCGATATTCGGCCAGCGCCCGTCGCATGCGCAAGATCGCTTCGGCGCGATTTTCGCCCCACACCACCAGCTTGGCGAGAAGCGGATCGTAGAACAGGCTCACCTCCCAGCCGGCATAGATGCCGCTCTCCAGCCGCACCCCCGGCCCGGTCGGCTCGGAGAGGCTGGTGATGCGCCCCGCCTGCGGCAGGAAGTTATTGTACGGATCTTCGGCATTGATGCGGCATTCGATGGCATGGCCCTTGAAGTGAATGTCCTCCTGGCTCCAGCGCAGCCGCCGGCCCGAGGCAATAGCCAGTTGCTCCTTGACGATGTCCACGCCGGTGATCATCTCCGTCACCGGATGCTCCACCTGGATACGGGTGTTCATCTCCAGGAAGTAGAACTTGCCCGTGCGGTCGAGCAGAAACTCGATGGTGCCGGCGTTGGTATAGCCCACCGCCCGCGCCGCGCGCACGGCCACCGCGCCCATCTCGGCGCGCAGCTCGGGCGTCACCGCTACCGACGGCGCCTCTTCGATCAGCTTCTGATGGCGGCGCTGGATCGAGCATTCGCGCTCGCCCAGGTGGATGCAGTTGCCGTGCGCGTCGGCCAGGATCTGGATTTCCACATGGCGGGCGCGCGGGATGAACTTTTCCAGATAGATCGTGTCGTCGCCGAATGCGGCGAGCGCTTCCCGGCGGGCCGCCTCGAGCGACTTGGACAGGTCGGCAGGGTCGTGCACCACGCGCATCCCCTTGCCGCCGCCCCCCGCGGCCGCCTTGATCAGCAGCGGATAGCCGATCTCTTCGGCCGCGCGCACGGCCTCGGCATCCGAAAGCCCGACCTCGGTGCCCGGCACCACCGGCACGCCGGCCGCGATCATCGTCCGCCGGGCGGCGATCTTGTCGCCCATCAGCCGGATCGCCTCGGGCGAGGGGCCGATCCAGGCCAGGCCGGCGGCCAATACGGCCTCGGCGAAATGCTCGTTTTCGGCCAGGAAGCCGTAGCCCGGATGCACCGCATCGGCGCCGGCCGCGGTCGCCGCGGCGATGATGGCCGGAATGTTGAGGTAGCTTTCGCGCGCCGGCGCCGGCCCGATGCGATATGCCTCATCGGCATAGCGCACGTGCAGCGCGGTGCGATCGGCGTCGGAATAGACCGCGGCCGTGCGCAGGCCGCGCTCGCCGCATGCGCGCAGGATGCGCACGGCAATCTCACCGCGGTTGGCAACCAGGATCTTGCTGAACATGAGACCTCACAGCGGAATGTTGCCGTGTTTCTTCGGCGGATTGCTATCGCGCTTGTTCTGGAGCATCTCCAGCGCGTTGATCAGCCGCGGCCGCGTCTCGTGCGGCTCGATGACCGCATCTATGTACCCGCGCGAGGCCGCGATGTAGGGATTGGCGAACTTCTCCCGATATTCGGCCACCAGGCGGGCGCGCGTCGCTTCGGGGTCGGCGGCCTCGGCGATCTCGCGGCGAAACACGATGTTGACCGCGCCCTCCGGCCCCATCACCGCGATCTCGGCCGACGGCCACGCCAGGTTGATGTCCCCGCGCAGATGCTTGGAGCTCATCACGTCGTAGGCGCCGCCATACGCCTTGCGCGTGATCACGGTCAGCTTGGGCACCGTCGCCTCGGCGTAGGCGTAGATCAGCTTGGCGCCGTGCCGGATGATGCCGCCGTGCTCCTGCACGGTGCCGGGCAGGAAGCCGGGCACGTCCACGAAGGTCACCAGCGGGATGTTGAACGCGTCACAGAAGCGCACGAAGCGCGCGGCCTTCGTGCTGGCGTTGATGTCGAGCACGCCCGCCAGCACGGCCGGCTGGTTGGCGACGATCCCCACCGTGCGGCCGCCCAGGCGGCCGTAGCCGATCAGCACATTGCCGGCCCAGTGTTGCATGACTTCGAAGAATTCGCCGTCGTCCACGATGCGCGTGATGATCTCGCGCATGTCGTAGGGGCGGTTGGGCTCCTCGGGCACCAGTTCGTCCAGCGCTTCGTCGCAGCGCAACGGATCGTCCTCGGTGCGGACGAAGGGCGGATCTTCCTGATTGTTGGAAGGGAGATAGCTCAACAGCTTCTGCACCAGGAACACCGCGTCCTCTTCCCCGTCGGCCGCGAAGTGCGCCACGCCGCTGGTCGAGGCGTGGATCAGCGCGCCGCCCAGCTCCTCGAAGGAGACCTGCTCGTGGGTGACCGTCTTCACCACGTCCGGCCCGGTGACGAACATGTAGCTCGTGTCCTTGACCATGATGATGAAGTCGGTCAACGCGGGAGAATAGACCGCGCCGCCGGCGCACGGCCCCATGATCACGCTGATCTGCGGGATGACGCCGGAGGCCAGGGTGTTGCGCAGGAAGATATCGGCGTAGCCGCCCAGGCTTACCACCCCCTCCTGGATGCGCGCGCCGCCCGAGTCGTTCAGGCCGATCACGGGCGCACCGTTCTTCATGGCCAGGTCCATGATCTTGCAGATCTTCTCCGCGTGGGCCTCGGAAAGGGAGCCGCCGAAGACGGTGAAATCCTGCGAGAAGACGTAGACCAGCCGGCGGTCTATCGTGCCGTAGCCGGTCACCACGCCGTCGCCGAGGATGCGCTGTTCGGCCATGCCGAAATCGGTCGCGCGGTGGGTGACGAAGCGGTCGAGCTCGACGAAGCTCCCCTTGTCCAGCAGGAGCTCCAGGCGTTCGCGCGCGGTCAGTTTGCCCTTCGCGTGTTGCTGTTTGATGCGCTCCTCGCCGCCGCCCAACGTCGAGCGGTATTTCATGTCGCGCAATAGACGGATCTTATCCTGATGGGACATGGGTCCTCTTATCTTTCTGCCGCGGGGCGCCGTCGGCTCAGGAGATGGCCGATCGCGGCCAACACGACGCCGACGCCGAGGGTGCCGAGCGTGATCAATGTGCCGGCGTCGAACCAGAAGCGGTCGGGGTAAAGGCGGATGAGCGATGTGTCGTAGTTGAACGTCCAGGTGCCGGGCGGGAAGAAGAGCTCGTGGAACAGCACGAAGAACATCCGCCAGCTCAACAGGACGAAGAGGGCCAGGAACACGAGGAACCCGGCCGTGGCCGCGCCGGCCCAGAAGATGCCGCGGTAGCCGGCATGACGCGTGCGCGGGTTCGCCAGCAACAGGATCAGCCCGCCGAGCGCGATCAGGCCCGCGGCATATTGCACGCGCCACAGCACATCGGTGAAGCGCTTGACGTCCACCATGTGGCTCAGCTCGTCCGGGCCGAACAGGGGCCGATCGGTGCCCGGCAATCGTTGCGCCTCGAGCAGCCGGACGGCCTGTTCGGCCGGCTCGCGGCTCTGCAAGAAGCGGATCGAGACGGTCGCCAGCTCCAGCCGCTGTTGCTGGGTGAAGCCGAACGGATCGCGCGGAAAGTCCGGCTTGCCGTATTCATACTCCAGATACCAGACGTTGATGAGCAGATGGCCGGCCGTCAACAAGAGAAAGACCGGCGTAACCAGGGCAACGATGAATTGAATGAAACGGATGAGCGCCTGATTCAAAATGCACCTCCTGCACGTTTAAACTTCCCGCACCGTTTGCGGTCGCGTTGGCCTTGGCGGAAGCGCTTCCTACGCGATCTGCACCACCTGTTTGCCGAACCCCTCTCCTGCCAGGAGGCGGGCCAGGGCCGCCGGGTAATCGGCCAGCGGGAAGATGCGATCCACGACCGGCGTGAGCCGGCCGGCCCACACCTGGGCCATCACCGCTTCGAAGTCGGCCTGGGTGCCCATCGTCGTGCCGATGATGCTCAGGTGTCGGCCGAAGATCAGGTTGACGGGGGTGACGGCCTCGTAGCCGCTCGTGCCGCCGACCGTGAGCAGCCGGCCGCCCCTGGCCAGCGCGCGCAGGCTATGGCCCCACGTGGCCGCGCCGACGTTGTCCACCACCACATCCACGCCGCGGCGGCCGGTGGCCGCCCAGACGGCCTTGCTCCAGTTCGGCTCGGCCGAGCGATCCATCACCCAATCCGCGCCCAGGTCGCGTGCGCGGGCCGCTTTGGCCGCGTTGCCGGCCACCACGAAGACGGTGGCGCCGGCCAGCCGCGCGATCTGCAGCGCGGCGGTGTTCACCCCGCCCCCCGCGCCGACGATCAGCACCGTCTCGCCGGGCCGGAGCTGGCCGGCGGTGATCAACATGTGCCAGGCGGTGACGAAGACCAGCGGCGCGGCCGCCGCCAGCTCGTCGGGATAGTCGTCGGGGATGGCGATCAGGTTGCGCGCCGGCACCGCGACGAACTCCGCGCAGGCGCCCCGGACATGCTCGCCGAGGATGGCGAAGCGGTCGCAGCGGTTATGGCGGCCGGCCACGCACGCCGGGCATCGGCCGCACCAGATCGTCGGGTTGGCCACTACCCGCTGGCCGACCGTCCAGCCGGTCACGCCGGGGCCGAGCGCGGCGATGGCGCCGCTGAAGTCGGAGCCGGGGATGTGCGGGAAGGCCAGATCGAGGCCGCGCCAGCCGGTGCGCACGAAGTCGTCCAGCCGGTTGAGGGCCGCATAGCGCACGCGCACCAGCACCTCGTCGGGCCCGGGCTGTGGCTCCGGGACATCGTCTCGATATTGCAACACCTCGGGACCGCCATGTTGATAAAAGACGATCGCACGCATCGTTCCTCCTTCGCCGTCTTGGCGCTTGGGCGTTCTGGTCCGTCCTGCGGCCGGATGGCTCACCGCAGACGCGCAGAGAACGCACAATGTGGATCATCATACCATCCCGATTCTACACCATCCGGCCCAAAAGCCCAACCACTTGCCCGCACCCCACATATGCTATAATATACCCACACATGCTTGCGTGTTCACGTGTTCACGTGTTCATGTGTTCACGTTTGACGTTTGACGTTTGACGTTTTCCGTTTCCCGTCCCGGAGGTGTAACCATGGTCCAAAACATCCGTCGGGTTGGCGTGGTGGGATGTGGCCTGATGGGTTCGGGCATTGCCGAAGTCTGCGCAAAGGCCGGCTACGAGGTGATCGTGCGCGAGGCGACCCCGGCGCTGTTGGAGGCCGGCTTGCAGCGCATCGCCGCCTCGCTGGAGCGGGCGGTGAGCCGCGGCAAGCTCGCTGCTGAGGCGCGCGACGCGGCCTGGTCGCGCATTCGCGGCGCGACCGAGATGGGCGATTTCGCGACCTGCGACCTGATCATCGAGGCCGTGCCGGAGAACCTGTCGCTCAAGCGACAGGTGTTCGCAGAGCTGGATGCGGTCGCCCCGCCGCATGCGATCCTGGCCAGCAACACCTCTTCGCTGTCGGTCACCGAGATGGCGGCCGCGACCAGACGGCCGGCGCAGGTATTGGGTTTGCACTTCATGCAGCCGGTGCCGGTGATGCCGCTGCTGGAAGTGGTGCGCACCTTCCTGACCGGCGACGAGGCGTTCGCGGCGGCGCGGGCGTTCGGCGAGAGCCTGGGCAAGACGATCGTTGTCAGCAAGGACACGCCGGGGTTCATCGTGAATCTGTTGCTCATCCCCTATCTGCTTCACGCGATCGAGGCGCTGGAACGAGGGGTGGCGACCAAGGAGGACTTCGATACCGCGATCAAACTGGGATTGAATCACCCGATGGGGCCGTTCACCCTGCTCGACTTCGTCGGCCTGGATACGGTACTGTTCATCGCCGACGCGGTCTTCGAGGAGACCAAAGATCCGCGTTTCGTCGCGCCGCCCCTGCTGCGGCGCATGGTCAGCGCGGGTTTCCTGGGCCGCAAAAGCGGCCGGGGGTTTTACGAGTACGGAAAATGATCTACAACGAAAGGAGATACCCACCATGATTCCGAAAGCACCGTTTGGCCGCACCGGCCACATGAGCACGCGCGTGATCTTCGGCGCCGCGGCGCTGGGGCGTGTCACGCAGGAAGAGGCCGATCGCACCCTCGACCTGTTGCTCCAGTACGGCATCAATCACTTCGATACCGCCGCGAGCTATGGCGAGGCCGAAGATCGCATGGGGCCCTGGATGGCGAAATATCGCAAGCAGATCTTCCTGGCGACCAAGACCGGCGAGCGCACCTATCAGAAAGCCAAAGAGCAGCTCCACCGCTCGCTGGAGCGCTTGCGGGTGGACAGCGTGGATCTGATCCAGCTCCACGCGCTCATTGACCCGGAGGAGTGGAAGGTGGCGATGGGGCCGGGCGGCGCGCTCGAGGCGCTCATCGAGGCGAAGGAACAGGGGCTGGTGCGCTTCATCGGCGTCACCGGGCACGAGGTCTCTATCGCAGCCATGCATCAGCTCAGCCTGGGCCGCTACGATTTCGACTCCGTGCTTCTGCCCTGGAACTACCTGCTCTCCAAGAACGTGGTGTACGCGGCCGGCTTCGAGGCCGTGTTGAAGATCTGCCGGGCGCGCAACGTCGCGGTGCAGACGATCAAGAGCCTGGCGCGGCGGCGGTGGGACGATCGGCCGCGCACCCGCGCCACCTGGTATGAGCCGCTGGAAGAACAGGAGGACATTGACCTGGCGGTGCACTGGATCCTGGGCCAGCCGGATATCTTCCTGAACAGCACGGGCGACATCCACGTGTTGCCGAAGCTGCTCGATGCGGCCAGCCGCTTCACCGGCCAGGCGCCCAGCGAAGCCGAGATGGAGGCGTTGGTGGCCCGGCGGGAAATGAAGCCGATGTTCTGGTGAAATCGCAGGCGCCAGGTGCCTCAAAGGCGCCTGGCGCCCGTGGGTTGTCCATTGCTAGCGGCCGGGGTACCCGCGGTCTTCCAGGTCGGCCAGATACTTTTCGACCTCCATGGCCGCGGCCACCCCCTGGCCGACCGAGGTAGCGGCCTGCTTGAAGCGGTGATCCTGGATCTCGCCGGCCGCGAAGATGCCCGGCACGCTCGTGCGCATCAGCCGGTCGGTGATCAAATAGCCCTGTTCGTCCATGGCCAGCTTGCCCACGAAGAGCTGGTTGTTGGGCAGATGGCCGATGTAGACGAAGACCCCGGCGATCGGCATCTCGCTCACCTCGCCCGTCACCACGTTTTTCAACGTGATGCTCTCCACCTTTGTCTCTCCGTTGATGCTTTCCACCACGGAATTCCAGATGAACGAGATCTTCGGCGACTCGTGCGCCCGGCGCTGGAGCGTGGCCCCGGCCCGCAACTGATTGCGGCGATGGATGATGTACACATGCGACGCGAAGCGGGTCAGGAACAGCGCTTCCTGCAGCGCGCTATCGCCGCCGCCGATGACCGCCACCTCTTTCCCCCGGAAGAAGAAGCCATCGCAGGTGGCACAATAGCTGACCCCGCGGCCCGTGAGGCGCTCCTCGCCCGGCACGCCCAGCCGGCGCGGGGATGCGCCCGTGGCCACGATCAGCGCCTTGGCCTTGAAGACCTTGCCGCCGGCCGTGGTGACCGTGAAGGGCGGGCCGTTGACATCCACTTCGGTCACGTAGTCAATCAACACCTCGGTGCCGAAGCGTTCGGCCTGCTTCTGCATGTTCGCCACCAGCTCTGGCCCCTGGATCGTCTCGATGCCCGGGTAGTTCTCGACCTCGGTCGTGAGCGCGATCTGGCCGCCCAGCTCGTTGCCGGTGATGAGCAGCGGCCGCAGTTCCGCGCGGCCGGTATAGATCGCGGCCGACCAGCCGGCCGGCCCGCTGCCGATGATGATCACGTTTTCGATCTCGGGCCGCGGCCCGCCGGCGACCGGCTGCCCGGCCGGCTCGGCCGCGGCGCCGAGGTTCAAACTAAGGTCTAGCATAAGTCCCTACTCCTTGTGCGCGTAAAAACTCGTGTTTGGCGAGAGCACGATGCCCTCAGATGTCATCTGCTGCGTACAGGATCAACGCCGCGGCGATCACGCCTGCGGTTTCGGCCCGCAGAATGCGCGGCCCCAGGCTCACAGGGCGGACGCCACAGCTTTGCGCCAGAGCGATTTCGCTTTCGGTGAAACCGCCTTCCGGGCCAACAAAGACTTGGATGTGCATACCCCTGGCAAGGTTACAACCGCTCAATACATCGCGCAGCCGCGCCTCTCGCTCGCCCTCCCAGAGGATCAGCCGCACCTCATCATCTCCGTGCCGCAAGCCTCCGGCTTGCGCATCCGGAGCGGCCGCGCAGGAGACCGCCTGCGCAAAGCGCCGGGGTGGATGGA
This sequence comes from Anaerolineae bacterium, assembly GCA_034434235.1. Lineage (GTDB taxonomy): Bacteria > Chloroflexota > Anaerolineae > CG2-30-64-16 > CG2-30-64-16 > CAKZKT01. Next base: position 3,972 of record DAOTZV010000039.1, on the reverse strand, counting down.
GGACCGGCAGACAACCCCGGCCGCTCTGCTCGGCCGCCTCCTGGATGATGCGTTCCCAGCGACCGCGCTTCTGCTCGATGGCGGCCAGATCATCCACTACGTTGCGCTCGCAAATCAACGGCACAAAGGCCGCCACGCCCACCTCTGTTCCCTTTTGCAACGCCCAGGCGAAGCGCTCTCCCTTGAGCGCGGCCTGGAACAGGGTGATGCGGGTGGTCGGCTCGCCCGCCGCCTCCCAACGGCGCACGACCTGGAAGCGAACGCCTTCCTCGTCCACGGCGATCAAGGACGCCTCGCACGCCCGGCCGCGGCCATCGAGCAGGATCGCCCGGTCGCCGGGCCGCATGCGCAACACGCGGCGCACCTGATGCGCCTGATCGCCGGTCAGGACCACGATCGGCTGCGCAAACAGAGACGGGGCCACAAAGAATCGGTGCATGGTCGTCGCAAGGCTTTCTCCGGCCGAAAAATTGTAACATGCTCCATTGCTGGCGGTCAACTTGCTCCAATGCGACACGGCCATTCCCAATGTGCCGGGCGCGTTTCCGGCGCGCGGTGCGTCCGGCGGGGCCGCCCGGCGATCCATCGCCGGGCTACGGGAGCAACGCCCCGTGAACGGGGCTGAATGTGCGCCGAGGCAAGGCCCGGTCTCACGATCCATGCATGGTCGTGCGGTCGTCGGCGATGAGACGCCCGGCCCATGCCCCGCCGCCAGGCTCCACGCGCAGCAGCCCCCGCCGGGTCCACATTTGGCATTGCTGAATGCGCCAGCATCTCGACCGTTCTGGCTTCGCCGCGGCGAGAACTATTATACAAAGTCTATTTATTATCTTGACATTCTATCAATATCATGATAGAGTAAATCGTGCTACATCCGGCGAGATGCGCAATCGTGTATCATATGACCGATCATCCGCCACCAGGGAGTGTGCGCCATGACTTCTGTTCTCATCATCGGTGCCGGCGTGGGGGGCCTGGCAGCGGCCGCGCGACTGGCCCGCCACGGCTATGCTGTAACCGTCGTCGAAAAGAACGCGCGGCCGGGCGGCCGCTGTGATCAGTTGGTCCGCGATGGCCATCGCTTCGACATCGGCCCGACCCTGTTTCTGATGCCCGAGGTTTTCGCGGAGACCTACGCGGCGTTGGGGGAACGCATGGCAGATCATCTTGACCTGCGACGCATTGACCCCACCTATCGCATCCACTTCGACGACGGCGCCACGCTCGCGTTGACCTCGGATCTCAACGCGCTGCAGGCGCAGCTGGAGGCCATGGAGCCGGGCAGCTTCAATGGCCTGTTGCGCTATCTGGCAGAAGGCAATCGCCACTACAAGTTGTCTCTGGAGAAGTTCGTCGGCCGTAACTTCTACAGCCTGTTCGACTACTTCAGCCCGGCCAACCTGCCCCTCATGTTTCAGTTGAAGGCGCTGAAGAAGCACTACGACAATATCGGCCACTACTTCAAGCATCCCCACCTGAAAGCGGCGTTTACCTTCCAGAACATGTACCTGGGCCTCAGCCCGTATGACGCGCCGGCCACCTATTCGCTGCTCCAATACACGGAGCTGGCCGACGGCGTCTGGTTCCCGATAGGGGGCATGTATCGGATCCCCCAGACGCTGGCAGCGATCGCGGAGGGCCTGGGCGTGCGGTTCCTCTACGGTGCGCCGGTTCAGCGGATCGAAGTGGACGGCAATCGGGCGACCGGGGTTGTGCTGGAAGATGGCCGCCGGCTGAAGGCCGACCTGATCCTCGCGAACGCCGACCTGCCGTATGTCTACGATAGCCTGCTTCCAGATCGCGCCGAGGCCCGGCGCCTGAACGCCAGAAAGTTCACCTGCTCCAGCATCATGTTCTACTGGGGCGTGGATAAGGTCTATCCCGAGATCGGGCATCACAACGTCTTTCTGGCGGGAGACTACCGGGCCAGCTTCGATCGCATCTTCCGGGACCACACCCTGCCCGACGAGCCGAGCCTGTACGTCCATGCGCCCGCACGCACCGATCCGACGGCCGCGCCCGTCGGCCAGGATACCCTCATGGTGTTGGTGCCGGTGGGGCATCTGGATGACAGCGGCCGGCAGGACTGGGATGCCCTGAAGGCCCGCGCGCGAGCTGCCACCCTCGCACGGCTGGCGGCCATCGGCGTCACCGATCTCGAACGGCACCTGAAATTCGAGGTCAGCTACACCGCGGTGGACTGGCAGCGGATGTACAATCTGGCCAGGGGCGCCGCGTTCGGGTTAAGCCATGATTTCTGGCAGGTGGGCTACTTGCGGCCGCACAACCGCCATGATCGTTATCGGAACCTCTATTTCGTGGGGGCCAGCACCCATCCCGGCACCGGGTTGCCGATCGTCTTGCTCTCGGCCCGGCTGGCCGTAGAGCGCATCCTCAAGGAGCAGCCTGCACCTGAGCGAAGGCGCGTGTCATGGCCGGGCAGAATGGTGATGGAGCATTCCTGATGAGCGTGCAGATGCTGTCCTGGGAACACAGGCTGTTAGCCCTGGCTAACGCCGGGCTGGACAGCCACGTGCCGACCGATCCCGTTGTGCGCGATGGCCTTGTGCTCGAAATGGCTTACGCGCGGTGCGAAGCCATCACCCGTGAGCACAGTCGGACGTTCTTCCTGGCATCCGGCCTGTTGCCGGCGCCGAAGCGGCGAGCCGCGCGGGCTCTGTATGCCTTCTGTCGCATCAGCGATGATCTGATCGACAAGGCGGGCGAAGATCCCCAGGCTGATCTGGCCGCCTGGCGCAGATGCGTGCTGGAGATCCCTTCTCCTTGTGATGAGCCGGTGGCGTTGGCCTGGGCGGACACGTGCCTCCGCTATCGGGTGCCCCGAGTCTATGCCGAACAACTGCTCGATGGGGTGGCGCGCGATCTGGCGACGCGGCGTTACGAGACTTTCGAGGACCTGGCCGCCTACTGCTATGGCGTTGCCTCGACGGTGGGCCTGATGGCCATGCACATCATCGGCTTCGAGGGGCCGCACGCCGTTCCCTACGCCGTCAAGCTCGGCGTGGCCCTGCAGCTCACCAACATCCTGCGAGACGTGGGCGAGGACTGGCGTGCAGGTCGCCTCTATCTCCCGTCGGACGAGCTGGCCCAATTCGGCCTGGGCGAAGAGGATGTGGCGGCCGGCCAGGTGGACGATCGCTGGCGGGCCTTCATGCGCTTCCAGATCGGCCGCGCGCGCCGGCTCTACGCCGAGGCCATGCCCGGCATTCGCCTGTTGGCGGCCGATGGCCGCTTTGCCATCGCAGCGGCCGCCGAGCTCTACCGGGCGATCCTGGACGATATCGAAGCTCACGATTACAATGTATTTGCGCGCCGCGCCCATATCGGGGCCCTGGGCAAGCTGCGTCGGCTGCCGGGGATCTGGTGGCGCTCGCGGCGACCGTAGGGTGGATCAGGCGGGACAGGGGGACAGGCATTCATCTGTCTTGCGGAGAGTGCGTTGACGGAACAGGAGGAGGAAACATGGCACGCATACTGATCACAGGAGGCACCGGGCTGATCGGCCGGCGGCTGGTGGCCGAGTTGGCCGGCGCCGGCTACGAAGTCATCGTGCTCAGCCGCAATCCGGCGCGGGCGACCGGCCTGCCGACCGGCGCGCGCGCCGAGCGGTGGGACGGCCGCACGGCCGCGGGCTGGGGCGGCCTGGCCGACGGCAGCCTGGCGATCGTCAATCTGGCCGGCGAGAACCTGGCGGGCCAGGGGTTCTTGCCCGCGCGCTGGACGCCGGAGCGCAAGGCGTTGATCCGCAACAGCCGCCTGGACGCGGGCGCGGCCGTGTTGGCTGCGGTGACGGCGGCCCGGGCCAAGCCGCGCGTCGTAATCCAGGCATCGGGCATCGGCCACTACGGCTTCCGGGGCGACGAGGTCTTGACCGAGGCCGACGGCCCGGGCGACGACTTCCTGGCGCAGCTCACCGTGGCGTGGGAGGCGTCCACCGCGGCCGTGACGGAG
>DAOTZV010000038.1:0-38906 GCA_034434235.1 Anaerolineae bacterium | reverse complement strand
TCCATGCGCGGGAGCGAGTGCAACAGGATGGCGTCGGACTTGGCCCTGGTCTCCAGCAGCTCGCGGGTGATCTTGTAGGCGGCCGGGGTCAGGCTGCGGTCCTTGGCGGCCTCTTGCCGCGCCTGGGTGTAGTCGGGCTGGATCACCGGCTCGACCAGGATCACATCCGCGTCGGCGATGGCCTGCTCGACGTGCTCGGCCTCCCGGAAGTTGAGCGAGTACCGGCGGAAGTCGGCCTTGTACTCCTCGGGCATGCGCATGTCGGGCGAGCCGGGGAAGAGCGCGTCGGCCGGCGGCGCGACGAACGTCACAGGACAATCGAACTGCGTCAGCGCGTAGCCCAGCGAGTGCATGGTGCGCATGCGCATGTCGCCCACGGCCAGCCACTTCAGGCCGTCAATGCGGCCCTTCTCCCGCAGCACGGTGTAGAGGTCGGTGAGGATCTGCGTGGGATGCTCGCCCCAGCCGTCGCCGCCGTTGATGACCGGCACCGACGACCACTTGGCGGCCTCGGCCGGCGCGCCCTTCTGGAAATGGCGCATCACGATCACGTCGCCGTAGAACTCCAGCATCTTGACAGTGTCCTTGATGGACTCCTGATACCAGTCGCCGGCGCGGGTCATCTTGAAATCGGCAAAGCCGGTGACGTGTCCGCCCAGGCGATGCATGGCCGCTTCGTGCGCCAGCCGGGTGCGCGTGGAGGGCTGATAGAACGCGGTGACCAGCGTCTTGTCCTTCAGCATGTCCACGTTGCGCCGGCTGCGCGCGATCGGCTCCATCTGCTGCGCGATCTCGAAGACGTGGAAGAATTCCTGCCGCTCGAAGTCCTTGAGCGAGAGGATGTCGCGACCTGCAAAGCTACGCATTGTCAGTGCCTCCTGTAAAGATGATATACCTGTCTTGTGGTGTCTTTTTTTGATGTCCGACATTTGGCGTTACGCCGCGATGCGACGGACCACGTGAAAGCGAAAATGGCCCGGCACGAAATAGCTGTTGGAGTAATCCACCACCTGGCTGTCCTGGGCGATCAACTGCGCCTCCAGCCGCAAGACGGGCGCCCCGCGCTGGATGTGCAGGCGCCGGGCCAGCTCGGCGTCGGCGGCCTGGGCGGCCAGCTCGGTGCGCGAGTGCGACAGCGCCGGCCGGCCGCGCGCCAGGAAATGGTCCAGCACAGAGCCCTGAAAGTCCGCGGCCAGCTCGGCGCAACGCAGATAGGCGACCGGCACCACGTCCACCAGATAAGCGATCCGTTGCCCGGCCGTTTCGATCACCCGCGTGATCACCGTGACGTCCGCGCCGGCGGCCAGGCCGAGCTTCTCCAGCTCGGTGGGCGTGGCCGGCCGCTCTACCATGTGCAGCTCGCTCATCTCGGTATGGAGGCCAAGGCGCCCCGCCAGCCGCTCCAGGCTCTCCAGCACCTCCAACCCGGCCTCGATGACCGGCGGAGGCTGGGCGATGAAGGTGCCGACGCCATGCCGCCGCACGATGACGCGCTCCTCTTCCAGTTGGCGCAACGCCTCGCGCAACGTCGGCCGCGAAATACCCAGCCGATCGGACAGCTCGGGCTCGGAGGGCAGTCGGTCGCCGGGACGATAGCCGCCCTGCTGGATGAGCATCCTCACCGCTTCGCTGGCCCGGGTGTAGAGGGGACGGACGTCGCTGCGCAGACGAGTAGTGACGGGCATCGGGTGAAAGTCTCAAGCTCCCGGTGTTGTAAGATGTCTGACATCTTGGATTATACGTCGTTTCCCGTTGAAGTGCAAATATGACGCACCGATCATGGAACATTCCAATCATCCAAGGGCGCCCGCCGGCAACAGGCCGAGAACGACCAGGATGCCCGTCAGGACGATCAGGATGCCCGCCAGGCCCCAGGCCAGCCCATTGAACGCGCGGCCGTTCACGAAACGCCCCATCAGCCGGCGATTGTTGATGAGCCGAAGCATGACGATCAGGATGACCGGCAACAGCACGCCGTTGAGGGTCTGGCTGGCCATCATCGCCTGCACCAGCGACCGGATGGGCAACAGGATCACGGCCGCGCCCAAGACGATCAGCGCGGTGTAGACGAAGAAAAAGATCGGCGCGTCCCGCAGGCTGTGATCCACCCCCGCTTCCCAGCCGAACGCCTCGCAGACGACGTAGGCGGTCGAGAGCGGCAGGATCGCCGCGGAGAAGACCGAGGCATTGAGCAGGCCCAGCGCGAAGAGCGTCGAAGCGTAACGCCCGGCCAGCGGCCGGAGCGCCAGCGCAGCGTCGCTGGCCGAATCTACGCGCACGCCGTTCGCATAAAGGGTAGAAGCACAGGCGATCATGATGAAGGCCGCCGCCACGACCGCAAAGAGCGACCCGACGATCACATCGAGGCGTTCCAGCGCGTAATCTATGGGCCGCAACCCCTTGTCCACGATCGAGGACTGCTGGTAGAACTGCATCCAGGGCGCGATGGTGGTGCCGATGATCGTGATGAAGATCGTCACATATCCCGTATCCAGTTGAAAGCTCGGGGTGACGAATGCCCGCGCCACCTCGTCCCATGCCGGCCGGGCCATGATCCCCGAAATCACGTAAGCCATGTAGATGGCGCTGGCGACCAGAAAGACGCGCTCGACCGTCTTGTAGTTGCCTTTCACCATCAACACCCAGACCAGCACCGCGGCAACCGGCACCGACAGATACTTGGACACGCCGAAGATCTCCATGCTGGCGGCGATGCCGGCGAATTCGCTGACCGTATTGGCCAGGTTGGCGAGCAACAGGATGGCAATGATGGCGGTGGTCGGCCGCACGCCGAGTTGCTCGCGAATCAGGTCGGCCAGGCCCTTGCCCGTGATGACCCCCAGCCGGGCGCTCATCTCCTGGACCACGATCAGGGCCAGGGCCACCAGCGGCATCATCCAGAGCAGGGTGTAGCCGTAATGGGCGCCGGCCACGGAGTAGGTGGTGATGCCGCCCGCGTCGTTATCCACGTTGGCCGTGATGATGCCCGGGCCGATCACCGAGAGCAACAGCAACAGACGGACACGGATCGGCCTGAGGCGGTGCGACATTGTCATGGCTCGATCTCCTCATCAGCACGCCGGGATCCCTCGTCAACGATACATGCGCGGCAGCCGCTTCTTCCACGCCGTCGGGATGATCTTGTCAAGCGCGTCGTCCGCGGTGACGATGCCCTGGATGCGGCCCTCTTCATCCACCACCGGAATGGCCAACAGGTTATACTTGGCGATCGCCTGCGCGGCCTGGTCCTGCGTGTCCAAAGGCGAGAGGGTCACGACCCGTTCGTGCATGAAGCGCGACACCGGCGTCTTGGGATGCGCCAGCACCAGGTCTTGCAGCGAAAACACGCCGATCAGCCGGTCATCGCGATCGGTGACGTAGATGTAGTTGATCGTTTCGAGGTCTTGCGCCACGCGACGCAGATAGGCGATCGTCTGCTCGGCGGTGAAATCGGGGCGGACGGCGACGAACTCCGTGGTCATGATGCCGCCCGCCGTGTCCTCCGGATAGGTCAGGAGTTTGCGGACATCGGCCGCTTCGTCCTGCTCCATCAGGTTAAGCAGATCCTGGCTGCGGCTCTCGGGCAACTCGGCCAACAGATCGGCGGCCTCATCGGGTGCCATCTCCTCCAGCAGGTCGGCCACCTTTTCGTCCGGCATGCCCTCGACCAGGCTGGCCTGGAAATCGGGCTCGACCTCTTCCAGAGTGTCGGCCAGGGTCTCGACGTCCAGGGAGTTCAGGAGCTGGCTGCTCTCGTCCCGGCTGAGATCGCTGATGATCTCGGCCAGGTCGGCCGGATGCAGGTCGGCGATCTTGTCGCCCGGCACGCGGAGGCGCATCGGCTGATCTCCCGGCAACAGTTCGACGGCCTCCCAGGAGATGATACCTCCGGGGGAAAGCGGCCGGCCCAGCCGGCCGGCAACCTTTTCGACCGGCCTGGCCAGGCCCAACCGACGCAACAGGCCCACGCCGCCGATATCCACATTGGCCACATAGAAATCGCCGTTGACCCGCGCCAGTTCCAGATCGTTGACCCGCACCACCCGGACGCCGTCGGTATCTATGATCTGTTTGTCCAGCACATCGCGCACCAGATACAGGTCATGGTCGGCCGGCGTATACGGCTTGATCTCTTGCAGGGGTTTATTGAGGACCACCACCGGCGCCAGCAACGCCACCACGTCGGCCATCGGAATCAGCAGAGGCCCGCCCGACCGTCCGACCACCAGTGCGACGATATGGGGATGCGTTGTGTGCTGACGCAGGGTCGCGATGAGATCGTCCAGACGCCCGACGCGTTCCCCGTTGGCGTCGGCCACGGTCTTGCCCGTAAGTTCACTTAAAAACGGCATTCGGCACCTCCTGCGTAAAGCGGGATCGTCCCGTTCTACAAGATTGTATCCTCTCAATCATCCGGGGAGACGGCGGTCACAGGCCGCCCACGAGCCTGCTCAAAGGGGATCCGCGCCCCCCGTCGGTCCCGCTTTCTGAGAAGATACTACGGATAGACATATCACAGCAGGAGCGAGGTGATGATGGCGGCCCGGCGCGCTCAAACTTGCCCGCCGGGCGCAGGAGCCTATGCCCGAGGGGAATGCGAGGTGTGCAGTTGCGTCGAACGCGCCGGCCGACAATGCGCCTGGCCGCTGCTATGTTTATGTTGGATTGCCCGGCCGGCTAAGGCCGGGTTAAAACTACTGGGTACGGGATCGTTTGACATTGCACTCTGATGATGACGACAGCCGGCCCATTGATGCCGGAAGGGCGCCCCTCTTCCGCCGACCAGCCCGGCGAGAATCTGTGCGCCATGGCGCATTCTACTCGCCTTTCAGGGGTTGTCAAATTACAGGAAGACCCCCTGCCGGGCGTATACCGGGCACGATTGCGTCTTGCAAAATACATTTGCCATCCACGTGAATCCGGGATATAATTAAAATCCAAACTACAGCCCGTGAAAATGTGGCACGAGATGACATCTCGCGCTACATGACGCTAAAACCGAAGGAGGTCCTATGCTCATCCGCGGCAAACTGATCGCCGAGACGCCGATCTATCGTGGCAATGCCCGCAAGACCCTGTTCACACGCGATCGCGATGGAACCCAACGCCTGGTCTCGCTGGCCGGCGAAATCTCCGGCACCGCACAGGCACTCATGGACGCCTTCATCGGCGAATCGCGCGATGGCCGCAACATCGGCCTCCTCAATCGGGCGTGGAGACGCCTGTACGGCGAGCCGCTCCCCGAGGGTCTGATCAAACAGGTGGATTGCCGGCTTCAGGAAGAAATGTATCCCCAGGACCGCTTCTTCGACCTGCGCATGGGACTCCGCCTCGACGAAGACCGCTGGGCCGCCGAAGCCAACGCCAACTACAAGATGGAAACCATCTTTCGCGATGCCGCGTTCGACTTCAGCATGATGGTCAACGATGCCGTCCTGGAACGCGGCGACAACCGGGCCCGCCTCTATTATCTGTTGGAAGAGATGCGCGAAGGCCGCTTCTGGTTCGGCGCGGGCAAGAGCAAGGGGTTGGGCCGCCTGCGGCTGGAGGCCGACCTGCCCGGGCCGACGCCCGCCGCGCCGGCCGTGCACAGCGACGCCAATCACCTGAAGATCGTCCTCCGCTTCAACGCCGAAAACCCGGTGCTCGTCGGCTGGAACTGGGGCAAGGTGGACCCCGAACAGCCGGCGTTCGCGGCCATCGAAGGGCGCCTGCTCATCGCGGCCATGCGCGACATCCCCGACCCCGTCCGCCAGCGGCTCGAGCTGGTGATCGGCGGGCCGATCCTCAGCCCCGAGGACTGGAAGCGCAAGCTGGCCGATTACCTGCCGCGGGCGCTCGGCCTGTGGCTGAAGGAACGATCGAGCAGCGTGACCGAAGTATGGCTCCTTTCGGAGAGCGCGCTCGCCAAACTGGGCAAAGGCAAATATCCGCTTTCGCAGAAGGTCATTGATGCGGTCAAGCCGCTCTGCGGCCAGCCGTTCCCCAGCCAGGCGGCCGCCGAAGCCGCCCTGAAGGAGCGCGCGGGCAATCAGGCCCGGCGCATCCTGGAGGCCATGGAGCGGCAACAGCAGGCCGTCCAACAGCTCGATCCGACCGCCTGGAGCGAAGTCGTCGCCGGCCTGGGCCTCGACGAAGGATTGGCCGCTACCCTCGCCGGCCAACTGGGCGACGAGGCGGCGCTCACCCAAACCCTGGCCGAAGCATGTCGTTCGGTGCTCCCGCGCCTCTATCAGCAGGTAGACCAGCAGGTGGACCTGTTGCGCAGCGACGCCTGGGTGGACAACGAGATCGCCACCCGCGAGACGCACCTCAAGATCAAGGTGATGTTGCTGGAAGGCAAGATCAGCGAAGCGCAGTGGATGAACCGCAATCAGCCGCCCGAAGGGATCAGCCAGGCCGCCTGGCGCGCCTTCCTGGAGGAACATAGCCGCGTGCGCTACCAGCACATCGTGCACCCGGCCAACCTGCGCAAGAGCATCGCCAACGACCGCAACTTCATCGCCTTCTTGAAGAGCTACCGCGCCAGGGTGCGCCAGGAGCTGTCGCAACCTTATCATGTGGACTTCCGCAGCGGCGGCCCCTTCAACCGCGACGTCGCCCGCAAGTACGGCAAGCCGTACGACACGATGTTCATGCGCATGTTGACCTGGAGCAAGTCGGACCGGGAAGGCGCATGGGAGATCTACATCCCCGGCAGCACGATCAAGGGCGCCTTCCGCAAGCGCGCGTCGCAGGTGCTCAAGACCCTGTGGGGCGAAACCCCGCGCACGGCCGAGGTGCTCGATTACCTGTTCGGCAAGCAGGGCCAGCGCGGAGCCATCTTCTTCTCCGACGCGTATCTGACCGATCCCACCCAGCCCGAAGAGCGCTGGTGCTCGATGGACGGCGTGCGCATGGACCCGGCCACGGCCCGGCCGGTCGAGACCGCCAAGCACGACTATCTCTTCGCCTACGGCGATCAGCTCAACTTCCGGCTGCAACTGGAGCTCCAGGACCTCACCGAGCGCGACCTGCCCGCATTGGCCGTCCTGTTGCGCCTGCTGAACGACTTCCAGCGGGGCGACATCGTCCTGGGCGGCGAGAAGACGACCGGCTTCGGCTGGGTGAAGGCGCGCGTGAGCGAGATCTCCTGGTTGACGGCCGATCCCAACGGCAAGCTGACCGCGAAGCTGTTCGGCGATCGGCCCCTGCAACGCGCGGGGCTCTGGCATCGGCTGACCCTGCAAGGCGAGGAGGCGGCTACCGGCCTGGCCTGGGATCTGCCGCTCGACGTTGCCATGCGGGTCGGCGAGCAACCCCCGCGCACCCAGGCGGGGTTCATCTCGCATCGCTCGTTCGGCGGCTACGCCGGCACCCTGGCCGTCGAGGCCGAAGTGCTCACCCCGCTCCACATTCGGGAGAGCGGCGAACCGTCCCGCAAGGCGCTGCTGGACGGCGGGAACGTCAACGGATGGGACTGCTTCGCGTTCGCGCCGGCCGAAGCCGCATTGCGGCCCGAAGCCCGGCTCTACGCCCTGCCAAGCCGCAGCTTGAAGGGCATGTTGCGCCACATCTACGCCATCGCCAGCGACTCCAAAGAAAACAGCCCCAACATCAACCGGCTCAACCCGGTGGATAGCCTGTTCGGCTGGGTGGGCACCGGCCCCAATCAGGCGTTGATGGGGCGGCTGGCGTTCAGCTTTGCGCCCTTCGAGGGGACGCCGGAGCTGGCCTGGTTTAAAGTGCCCTACCCCTACGGCGGCTGGGTCTGCGAGCGGGGCGTCTGGCGCCGCGTGCCCGGCAAGAACACCGTGCCGCTCTTCCAGATCGCCCGCACGTGGCGCCTGTTCCCCCACGCGCCGCTGGCGCCGATCGTGCAGAAGCTGGCCGATTTCACGCCCGACGAAGTGCAGGCGAGCTATTCGCGCGCGATCCTGCCGGGCGCCAAAGCGCGCTTCACCATCCGCTTCTGGAACCTGGAGAAGGCCGAGCTCCAACGGCTGATCTGGTGCATCGGCCTCGAAGATGGGCTGGCGCACAAGTTGGGGCAACATCGCTACGTCGGCTTCGGCAGCCTGCGCCTGCGCCTCCTGCCCGAAAGCCGGCTGGTTGACTGGACGAAGCGCTACGCGGCCGAGGCAGAAAAGGGCTATCTGCCGCTCAAGGCCGACGAGTGGCTCGATCCTGGCGTGGTGGCCTACCACGACGAACTGGTGAAGGCGCTGGACGCGCGCGTCCTGGCGAACGCACAGTAATCGGGCATGCTCACACGCTTCGATTGGTTGCGCCGGAGCCGCACCGGACCCGAACTGTTCGCCACCATCCGTTACCTCAACGCGGTGGGGTCGTTGCCCGCCGAAGGAGACGAACCCGGTTCGCCTCCTTCGGCCTTCTCCAGGCCGTGCGCGCGGTGTTGGATCTACCCGCGCGCCGCGGGCCGCTATTGCCCCACCTGTCAGGCGATCCTGGATCAGGCCTGGAAGCTGCGCGGCCTGGTGTTGCAATCGGTCCTGGTTTGGGGTTATGTCAATCGCCTGCCGACCGTCTGGTCGGCCGATCCGGCCGCCGACAAGAGCACGACCGACCTCTATCTGCACGACGACCGGCGCTTCCTGCTCGTGTTGCACCAGCGCGAACTCAAGCCGTGGCTCCAGGAGCTGGCGTTGCGGCACGGTGCGGACATCAAGGGGCTGTTGCAGATCTTCCCGTCGGCGGGCCACCCCAAGACGCAAATGGGCGATGTGTTGGCCCGCATCATCCACCACGAAACGCGCTACCCGCCCGACCGGCTGCGCATCCGCTTTTTCTCCACCCTGACGCACGTCTTCAACCCGCGGCCCTACGAAAAAGAGGGCGTGCTCACGTTCGAGATCGGCGAATTCCTGCATACGCTCGAGCTGGCCGCCGTCTTTCGGGCCATATTGAAGCCCGACGAGCAGAAGATGCTCTATCGGCTGCTCCACACGACCAACACGGCCCAGGCGCAGCTCTATTGGGGGCGCTTCTGGGGCGCGCTTTCGCAAGAGGCCCGCGACATGTTGGATGCCTGGAGCATCCGCACCTGGTCGCCCTATCAGGTCAACCTGCTTTACGAGTTGGTGGACTATGTTGCCTTTTATCAATCAGGTTAACCTGATCCGCTATCTGATCGTCTGGCGGGTAACCGGCTCGTTCGTCCAGGTGCCGCAGGCCTTCGCGGCCGACATCTCGCGCACGCTCGGCACGCTGATCGCCGAGCGGCTGCCGACGCAACAGGCCCGGCCCTGGCGCAAGTGGCTGGCGAGCTGGGGCGAGGTCGCGGCCGGCGCGGAAGAGGCCGCCGATGCACGGCCGGAGCCGACAAAGGGAGAGACCGACCGTTGGCCGTCCTGGCCCATCGAGACGATCGTGTGGCCCTATCCGGCCAAACACGGCTATGGCCTGGGCGAGCCGATCCTGTGGGAGCTCAAGCTATTGGGCGACGCCGCCGACCACGGCCTGTTCCTGGAGGTCCTCCTTCCGGCCATGGAGGCGGCCGCGACGACTTCGGACGAGCGCTGGCATCGGCCGCGCACGCTATGGGGCCGGTTCGAGATCCAGGCCGTGTACGCGGCGCACGGCGCGCGCTGGGAACCCCTGGTGCGCGACGGCCGCCTCGACCTGAGCTACCGTCCCACCCCGAATCAATGGGCCGAGGGACTGGCGCCCCAGATGCCCCCAGAGTGGAAATGGCTCCAGTTGACCTGGTTGACCCCCTTTGACTTGCGCGCGGAGGAACATCGCGACCGGCCCGCGGAGGACGCGCCGGCCGGAGGGCGAACCGCTCAAGGGCCGAAGCCGCCCTCCATGATGCAATTGATGGATGCCCTGATGGCCCGGCTGGCCGGGGTGATGTTCGGCAAATGGGGGACGCCGGATCAGGCGTGGGCGCTTTTGCCCGAAGAAGAGAGGGCCGCCTTGCGCCAGGAGAGCGCCGACACGCGCCAGGGCAAGGCCGAACTGGAGAGGGCGGAGGAGGAAGCGCCGGGATGCTGGATCGGCAGCCAACGCTTTCTGAACGTTTCGCCCCGGCTGGCGCCCTACCTGGAGCTCGCGGCCATCCTGCATCTCGGCCGCTACACGCATTTCGGCTGCGGCACCTTCACGTTGCTATAAGTTGGCGTGCGGAACGCGTTCCGCACGCCAACCTCATCGCTCCTCAGGCCGGCACCGCCGCCCGCACGGCCCGACCGACGACCTTCTGCTTCAACAGGTTGCCCAGCCGACGGATGCCCTCCTCGATCTGCGCCGGCTGCGCATTGGAGAAGTTCAGCCGCATGGTGTTGCGGCCGCGCGTCGGATCGGGATAGAACGCGAAGCCGGGCACATAGGCCACTTTGACCTGCACCGCCTCCTGCAACAGCTCCGCCGTATCAATCCATTCGGGCACGCGCGCCCACAGGAAGAGGCCGCCCTCTGGATGCGTCCACGAGCACCCCTCGGGGAAGTAGCGCTCCAGCGCGGCCAACATCACATCGCGGCGCTCGCGATAGACCTGGCGGATGAGCCGGATGTGCTCATCCATGAAGCCGTCCTTCACCATCTCCCAGGCCAGCATCTGGTTGAAGGTGCTGGTGTGCAGGTCCACCCCCTGCTTCGCCATGACCAATTGATCTATCACCTCCACCGGCGCCACCACCCAGCCCAGGCGCAGGCCCGGCGCCAGCGTCTTGGAGAAGGTGCCCAGATAGATGACGTTGCCTTCCATGTAGCCGTGGCCGTTCAAGCCGGCGTTGGCCTGGAAGTCGCTGTCGAGCGCCACCAGCGGCGGCAAATGCTCTCCCTCGAAGCGGAGCGCGCCGTACGGATCATCCTCCACGATGGGAATGCCGTACTTGTTCGACAGGCGCACGATCTCCAGCCGGCGCGCCAGCGGCAACGTGGTGCCGCCCGGGTTCTGAAAGTTCGGCAAGATGTACATGAACTTGGGCCCGGTGCGGAGCGCCGCCTCCAACAGCTCGGTGCGCAGGCCGTCGTCATCGCCCGGCACCGAGACATACTCGGCCTGATAGGCGTTCCAGGCCTGGAGCGCGCCCAGATAGGTGGGCTCTTCCACCAGGACGCGATCGCCGGGATTGAGCAGCAGCTTGCCGATCAGGTCGAGCGCCTGCTGCGAGCCGTTGGTGATCAGGACGTTCTCGGCCCGGGCCCGGATGCCGTAGCGGGCCATGCGGCCCACGATGTACTCGCGCAGCGGCACATACCCTTCCGTGGGGCCGTACTGGAGCGCGGCGACGCCGTTCTCGGTCAAGATCCGGCAGGCCGCCTCCTGTGCCTCGGCGATGGGGAAGAGCTCCGGCGCCGGCAGGCCGCCGGCAAACGAGATGATATCCGGCTGCTGCGTGAACTTGAGCAGCTCGCGGATGACCGACCGTCCCATGCGCTGCGTGCGCTGGGCGTAACGACTCTTCCAGAGTGTAGCCACGTCTGCAACTCCTGTGAGATGTTCTTACGGCCCGCCGACGCGAACGGCCGCCGCGCAGGCCGCGCCCCGGCGCAGCGCCTCTTTGTTGCTCGCCAGAAAGCGCCGCTGGCGCTCGGGCAGGTGGCGTTCCAGCGCCTGTTCGACCGCCTCCAGCGGCAAGGCGCCGGTTATGGCCAGATAGCCGCCCAACAGGACCACGTTCGCCTGGCGCACATTGCCCAGCTCTTCGGCGATGTCGTTGGCCGGGATCGGCAGATAGCGGATGTCGGCCCGGCCGGGCGATTTGTTGATCAGCGAGCTGTTATAGACCAGCACGCCGCCGGCCTTGACCAGCGGCTCGTACTTCTCAAACGAAGGCAGGTTCAGCACGACCGCGGCCGAGGGCCGGCGCACCAGCGGCGAGCCGATCGGCGCGTCGGAGATGACCACCGTGCAATGCGCGGTGCCCCCGCGCATCTCCGGGCCGTAGGAGGGGATCCAGGTGACGTGCAGGCCGCTATCCAGGGCCGCGTAGGCCAGGAGCTGGCCGGCGAACAGCGCGCCCTGCCCGCCGAAGCCGGAGAAGATGATTTCCTCGTGCATGTTGTCCCTCCCGCCTATGCCCACGCCTTCACTTCGTCCGCCACCTTGAAATCGCCCAGCGGGAAGTAGGGCACCATCGTGTCGCGGATCCATTTGAGCGCGTCGGCCGGCGTCATGTGCCAGTTGGTCGGACAGCTCGACAGGAACTCGATCATGCTGAAGCCCAGGCCGGCCAGTTGCGTCTTGAAGGCCGTGAGCACGGCCTTCTTGGCCTGGCGGATGGTGCGGGCATCATACACCGAGCGGCGAACCACGTAACACGCGCCGGGCAATCCGGCGATGATCTCGGCCATGCGGATCGGATAGCCGTGCATCCGCACATCGCGGCCCTCGGGCGAGGAGGTCGTTACCATGCCCGGCAGGGTGGTGGGAGCCATCTGGCCGCTCGTCATGCCGTACACGGCGTTGTTGACGAAGAAGACGGTGATCTGCTCCCCCCGATTGGCCGCGTGGATGATCTCGGCCGTGCCGATGGCGGCCAGGTCGCCGTCGCCCTGGTAGGTGAAGACGACCTTGTCCGGCTGGGTGCGCTTCAGGCCGGTGGCCATGGCCGGCGCGCGGCCGTGCGCGGCTTCCACGGCGTCCACGTTGAAATAGTGATACATGAGCACCGAACAGCCGACCGGCGCGACCAGGATCGTCTTCTCCCGAATGCCGAGCTCGTCTATCGCCTCGGCGATCAAGCGGTGGATGATGCCGTGCGTGCAGCCCGGGCAGTAGTGCGTCCAGACATCGGAGAGCGCGTCGGGCCGCCGGTAGACGACGTTGCCCTGGGCGATGATCTCCTCAGCCGTCGGTACAAGCGTATCGGTCGGTGCGAAAGCATTGCTCATCGCCGCCTCCTATCGTGCTTCGGTCGCAACGGCCCCCTGGCCGTCGCGCAGCTCTTCGATCATGGCGTGCAGCGCGGCCAGGATCTCGTCGGGCAACAACATCACGCCGCCCATGCGGCCGTGAAAGCGCACCGGACAGCGATTTTCCACGGCCAGCCGCACGTCTTCCAACATCTGGCCGGCGTTCATCTCGGCCACCAGGACGCCGCGCACCCGGCCGGCCAGCTCGCGCAGCCGCGGCCACGGGAAGGGCCAGAGGCTGATCGGCCGATAGAGGCCCACGCGCAGGCCCTGTTGCCGCGCCTCGCGCACCACCGTCTTGCAGGTGCGGCCCACGGTGCCGAACGCAACGAGCAGAAACTCGGCGTCGTCCGTGGCGGCCTCTTCCCAACGTCGTTCGGCCTCTTCAATGCGCTTGAGCTTGGCCTGCAGGCGCAGGTTGAGCGCCTCGAGCTCTTCTTCTTTCAAGAACAGAGAGGTAATGATGCGTTTTTCGCGGCCGGTGGCCCCGCGCACGGCCCAGGCGCCCCGCTCCGCTTCGGTCGGCGGCGGCCGCATGGCCGGCATCTCGGCCGGCTCCATCATCTGGCCCAGGGAGCCGTCGGCGGCCAGGATGACGATCGTGCGGTACTTTTCGGCCAGCGGGAACGCCTCGTACATCAGGTCCACCGCTTCCTGGACGGTGGCCGGCGCCAGGACGATGGGGTGGAAATCGCCGTGGCCGGCCGAACGCGTCACCTGGAAGTAATCGCTCTGGCTGGGCTGGATGTTGCCCAGGCCCGGCCCTCCGCGCATGATGTCCACCAGGACGGCCGGCACTTCGGAGCCGGCGATGTAGGAGAGCCCCTCTTGCATCAGGCTGATGCCGGGGCTGGAGGAGGAGGTCATGGCCCGGGCGCCGCCGCAGGCCGCGCCGTAGACCATGTTGATCGAAGCCACTTCGCTCTCGGCCTGCAGGAATGTCCGGCCCAACTGGGGCATCCGCGCCGCCATGTATTCGAGGAGTTCGGTCTGAGGTGTGATGGGGTAGCCGAAGAAGGCCTCTACTCCCCCGCGAATGGCAGCCTCTGCAATGGCCTCATTGCCTTTCCAGAGTTCCTTTGCCATATTTCCGCTCCTGAGATCAGACCCGTCTGGGGTCGAAGCGATAGACGGTCAACACCACATCGGGGCAGATCTGCGCGCACAGCGCGCAGCCGGTACATTTGCCCTCCGGATCTACGAGCTGTACCGGCCGATAGCCGCGCGCGTTGAAGTGATCGCGCGCGATGTGCAGCACGCCTTGCGGGCAGATGGTCGTACACAGTTCGCAGCCCTTGCAACGATCCTCTTCGATCTTGACTGTGCCTCTTGCCATGCCATTGCCTCCATGGGACAAGTCGGATTTTTGCTGGCCTACTCTATCGGCGGAGCGCTCCATCCAGGGCGCGAGGAGGCGAGCCGCCGGCCCACCTCGCGCACCATGTCCTCGATCAGCATCCGGCCCACCTGCAGATAGCGCAGCCGGGGGCCGGAGAACTCGACGTTGAGTTCGCGCTTATCGCAGACCGTGGACATGTTGACCTGATCCACCTCATCCTTCAGCCGAAGCAGTTCCTGATGGAGCTGTTCCGGGGTTGCCGTGGCCACCAGCCGATCTATCTCGGCGATCAGGGCGGTGGCCCGCTCGATGCGGGCTTCGGTGGCGGCCGCCTGTTGGCTCTCCACCAGGCCGTAGGCCGCCTTCAGGCGGTTCAGGCGCCGGCCCGCCTCGTAGGTCACATCCACCAGTTGATCGCGCGTCATCCAGCGCGTCTCGTAGTTGAGCACGTATTTCCAGCTCGGCGCGCCCAGGCGACGGCGATGCTCCTCCAGCGTGCGGGCGAACAGCCGATAGCCGTGCTCGTCGGGGTGCTCGAAGCCGCGACTGCCCGGATCGAGGAACGGCGCCAGGGGCGAGATGAAGGGGATCAGCCGGCCATCCCGGCCGAACCGGCGCAACAACTCCTCGCAATAATCAATCGTGCCGAGCACCGAAGCGGCCGTCTGCTGCGGCAGGCCGGCCATGAAGAAGACATCCACGCGCCGCGCGCCCACATCGAGCGCGTCCGCGATGGTGCGCTCGATCGGCTCGTTGCCGTAGTGCTTGCCGAACGCCGCGCGCACGGCCGGATCGTGGCTTTCGAGCGACACCTCCAGCGTGAAGTTGGGGAGCGCCTTCGCCAACTGCTCCAGGTACGCGCGCGGCGCGGGCGAGAAGAGCTCGGTGATGACCGGGCCCTTGAAACCGCGCAGCGCGCCGAAGAAGCGTTGCGCGTACTCCGGCCCCGCCTGGCGCAGATCGCCCACGATGAAGACCGGCCCCCGGCTCAGCGCGGCCGAACGCCGCACATCTTCGGCCAGCATCTCCGGCTTGCGGAAGGCCGGCGCGTTGCGGCCGTGCATCTGCCGAAACGCGGCCGCCGACCCGCCGCAGATCACGCAATTCTGCGTGCAACCGCGACAACTGAGCGCCGCCAGGATGGGATAATCGAGCCAATCCTTGAACGGCACATAGGAGCCCAGATCGAGATCGCGCGCGGCCGCCCGCACCACATAGCGGTAGTCCAGCATCACGTGATCCAGATCGGCCGGCCGATAGCTGAGTGGATTAACACGGACCTCGCCCTGGCGGTCGCGCCAGGTTAAGTTGGGCACCGCAGCGAGAGTCGGCGCACCCTTCTGGCCCTTCAGGCACGCCAGGAGCTGACGCAACGGCTCCTCGGTCGAATCCCCGCGCAGGACGAAATCCACAAAGGGATAGCGAATCAGCTCCTCGTGATAGTAGGTGGAAGAGAAGCCGCCGAAGATCACGGGCGTATCGGGGTGATAGCGCTTGACCAGTTGCGCGACGGCCAGCGCGCCGTGCGCATGGGGCAACCAGTGGAGATCGATGCCGAACGCGATCGGATTGAGGGTCGCGATGAGCGGTTCGGGATCGAAGGTCGGCTCGTTGAGCATCCGCACGGCCAGGTTGACGATGCGCACGCGGAAGCCGTGGCGCTCCAGATATTCGGCCATGGTGGTGAAGCCGATGGGGTACATCTCGAAGACAGGGGTAGATGGCACCAGGTCGCTGACCGGGCCATAGAGGATGGACTGGCGCCGGAAATCGTACACGCTCGGCGCGTGCAACAGGATCAAATCTGCTCGCTGCGACATTGCTGACAACCCTGACTGCATGGCTCGTCGTTTCTGCTCCCGGCCAACGGGGCAGCTCGCCGAACACGCAACATCCTAATAGGTCAAAGACCCGGTTTGCGGTAAACCGGGTCTTTGCGCCGCCTCAGATCGCCCGTCACGCGGGCTCGGTCTTGCTCTCTAACAACTCGATCAGAAAATTCAAGAGATCGGTATCCGTGATGATGCCGACCAGTTGATCGTCGGCGATGACCGGCAGGCCGCCGATCTTGTGATTGCGCATCAACCGCGCGGCCTCGGCGATCGGCGCATTGGGCGCGATCGTGATCGGGTTCGGCGTCATGCAAGAGCCGACCTCGATATGATCCAGAATGAAGTTGTCGTACCACTGCTCGCGCACGACGAAGGGCGAATTGGCCGCCCGACGCAGATCGCGATCGGTGATGATTCCGACCAGGCGGCCACGGTCTACGACGGGCAGCCGCCGGAAGCCCCCTTCGCGCATCAGATTCACAGCCGTGCGGATGGCGTTCCGGGGCGTCACTGTGACCGGATTGGCTGTCATGATATCGGCGACCACACGTTTCGGGGGCATCGCCTGCTTCTCCCTTGGGCCATCACAGCCCAACGCATTGACTTTGCCGGGTGCCGCGTCAACTTGCCGCGCGGCGTTGGCCTTTGACCGCCTTTATTTTAACACTGCGCGCTCAGGTAATCTATGATGCTGGTCATGCGAGGTGAGAAAGCAAGAGAGGGTTTTGCCGCGGCGACAAAGCCATGGCGACAAAACCCTCTCCCCGAAATGCCGAAGCGGATCGCAGTGAGACGCTTACAGGTAATACGTCATCCGCTGGAGGCCCACGACCGGATCAATATACTGAACGCGCACGCTCGGCGGCACCACGAGCGTGATCGGCGCGTAATTCAAAATGGCCTTCACGCCGGCCTCGATCATGATGCGCGCGATGCTTTGGGCGTGTTCGGCCGGCGTGGCGATGATGCCGATCACGATGCCGCGCTCCCGCAGCGTGGGCGCCAGCTCCTCGACCGGCTGAATGGTGACGTGATTGACGCCGATCACGCGGCCGATCTTGGCCGGATCGTTATCGAAGATCGCCGTGATGTTGAACCCCTTGCCGGCGAAGCCGGGATAATCGGCAATGGCCTTGCCCAGGTTGCCGGCGCCCACCAGGGCCACCTCCCAGATGCGATCCACCTTCAGGATTTCGCTCAACTGTTGCCGCAAGAAAGCGATATCGTATCCCGTGCCTTGCTTGCCGAACTCGCCGAAATGGGACAGATCCTTGCGGATCTGCGCCGATGAGATTCCCAGGCGATCGCCCAGCTCCTGCGACGAGGTGACCTGCCGGCCTTCGGCCACGAGAAAATTCAGGGCGCGCAGGTAAATGGGAAGCCGGCCGACCACAATATCCGGGATCACACGCTTTGCCATCTGATGTCCTCCGTTTTCCGAGCAGATGTTGCCACAAGCCGATGTCACCATCAGGTCGTACCGTGCCTGTGGCCGCTTCGTGTTGGTTTTGTGAAACCAGCAGCACGATTGTAACACAAGTATGATCCTTGTGCAAGTCTTGACAAGGGCCTCATCTGGTGTTATTGTTGGGCGTCGTACTGATTCGGCTGCGGAGGCGTCCGTGTCCCAAGCGATGCCCTTGTGGGATGTCTTGATCAGCATGATAGATCGGCCGGGCAAGGCGTTGGCCGACCTGGCCGCTTTCCCGCGCTGGCGCTGGCTGCTGCCGGTCGTCTTGATCATCGCGGCATTGGCGGCTTCCCTGGCGCTGAGCGCGCCCCTGCTGGCCGTGCAGGCGCGGCAGGTGCTCGCCGAGCAGATGGCCCGGGTGCCCGCGGAACAGGCGCGGATGTTGGAGGCGCAGCTGGCGGCGCTGCAAAAGCCCGAAGTGGTGGTGGGCGCGGCTTTCGCCAGCGCCCTGCTCGGCCTGCTGGTGGGATGGCTGCTCCAGGCCATCGTGCTCTACTTCGGCATACTGATTGCCGGCAGCGAGCTCAACTTCAAGAGCGTCCTGGCCGTCATGCCGTGGCTCAGCCTGCCGTTTGCGCTGGAGTTCCTGTTGCAAGGCGCCTTTGCCGCGACGCAAGGCCACCTGATCGTCAACCAGGGCCTGTCGTATCTGGTCTCGGCCGGCAAGCCGCTGGAAGATGCGCGCAACCTGGCGTACGTGGCCCTGGGACAGCTCACGCTCTTCCGCCTGTGGCATTGGGTGCTGGTCTATGCGCTCTTGCGCCGGGCCGCCCGGCTGACGTCCGGTTCGGCCGCCGCCCTGACCCTGATCTATGCCGTCCTGGGGGTCGGCGGGCAGCTTGCCCTGGCCGCCTTGGGCGCCATGGCCGGATGATCGCCCTTTCGGAAGATATCTTGCAGAAGCTTTGTACAAACTGCATTATGCTATTTTCAGAGAAGCAGATACGAGGAGCAAGTTCATGCGAAGAATCGTAACCGTTTTAGTGATCCTGGCCGGCGTGATCGGATTGAGCTGGTTGGGCTATCAGCAGTTCGGCGGCGCGAAGGCCGCCGCCAGCCCGGGCTACGAAGTGTTGCCCCTGACGCGCGGGAACATCATTGCGGTCGTCAGCGCGTCCGGCACGGTGTTGCCGGAACGCCAGACCAACCTGGCCTTCCAGACCGGCGGCACGATCGCAAAGGTCGCCGTCCAGGTGGGCGATCAGGTGCAGGCCGGCCAGGTGTTGGCGCAGCTCGACACGCAAGACCTGGAGCTGGCGCTGCGCCAGGCGCAGATCGGATTGCGGCAGGCCGAGGCGCAACTGCAACAGCTCAAGGCCGGGCCGAATCCGGTGGACGTGGCCTCCGCGAAGGCCGCCCTGGCCAGCGCGCAGGCCGCGTATCAGCAGCTCCTGGCCGGGACGGACGCCGATCGCCTGGCGGCCGCCCGCGCCCAGGTGGAGCAGGCGCGCGTGGCGCTCGAACAGGCGCAACAGGCTTACGACAAGGTGAAGGACGTGCCCGGCGTCGGCATGTTGCCCCAATCGCTCCAGCTCCAGCAGGCGACGATCAACTACGAGACGGCCCAGGCCAACTATCGGGTGGCCAGCCGCGGGGCCGACCAGGCACAACTGGCCGCCGCGCAGGCGCAGGTGGCCCAGGCCCAGGCCGCGCTCGATCGCCTGTTGCGCGGGCCGACCAAAGAACAGCTCGATGTGGCTCAGGCGAGCGTGGATCAGGCCCGACTGGCGGTCGAACAGGCGCAACGCCGGCTGGATAACGCGCGGCTGGTGGCCCCCTGGGACGGCATCGTGACCGCCGTCAACATCGTGGAGGGCGCGTGGGCGCAGCCGGCCGCGCCGGCCATCCAGCTTGCCGACCACAGCCGGTTTCACATCAACGTCCAGGTGGATGAGGTGGACATCGCCAGCGTGGCGCCCGGCCAAAGCGTGACCATCGAGCTGGATGCCCTGCCCGATCAAAAGCTGGCCGGCCACGTCTATCGCATCGCACCGGCCGCCACGGTGGATCAGGCCGGCACCACTTCCTACCTGGTCACCATTCACTTCGATCAGGCAACGCCGGCCCTGCGCGCCGGCATGAGCGCCACCGCCAGCATCACCAGCAGCATGCGCAAAGATGCGCTGTTGGTGCCCAACCGGGCCGTGCAGGTCGACCGGGAGACCGGCAAGACATTCGTGGAGAAAGAGACCCCGACTGGGCCGCAGAAGGTGGAAGTGCGGCTGGGCTTGCGCGATGACCAGCACAGCGAAGTGCGCGAGGGCCTCTCGGACGAAGACCGGGTGATCATCCGCCAGATCAGCAGCCGCGAGCAACTCCAGAGAGCGTTCGGGACCAGGAATTGAGATGAACGTACCAGAGGTCAGAGAGCAGAGGCCGGAGATCAGAGGGCAGGGGTTGGAAGGCGGAGGCCAGGGAACGAAGCCGCCGATCATCCTGATCCAGGACATCACCAAGGTCTACCGGATGGGCGATGTCGAAGTACACGCGTTGCGCGGGGTATCGCTGCGGGTGGAACAGGGCGAGATGCTGGCCATCATGGGGCCCTCCGGCTCGGGCAAATCTACCCTGATGAACATCATCGGCTGTCTGGATCAGCCCACCTCGGGCCAATACTGGCTGGCCGGCGAGGACGTCTCGCGGCTCAACGACGACCGCCTGGCCGAGATCCGCAACAAGCGCATCGGCTTCGTCTTCCAAAACTTCAACCTGTTGCCGCGAACGACTGCGGTGCAAAACGTCGAGCTGCCGCTCATCTACTCGGGCGTCCGCGACCGGCGAGCGCGCGCCGTGGCCGCGCTGGAAGCGGTGGGCCTGGGCGAACGCCTCACGCATCGCCCCAGCGAGCTCTCGGGCGGCCAACAGCAACGCGTGGCCATCGCGCGCGCCCTGGTCACCTCGCCCAGCATCATCATGGCCGACGAGCCGACCGGCAACCTGGATTCCAAGGCCGGCGCGGAGGTGATGCACATCTTCCAGCAGTTGAACGAGGAGAAAGGCATCACCATCGTCCTGGTGACGCACGAGCCGGACATCGCCGAACATTGCCGGCGGATCGTCCATCTGTACGACGGCCAGATCGTGAGCGATGAGCCGGTGCTCAACCCGCGGCGGGCCGGCGAGTCGGCCTATCTGCATAACCATCGGCCTGTCACAGTAAGGTAAACCTATGAGCATCACAGAAGCCATCCGCCTGGCCCTGCGCGCCCTGGCCGCCAACAAGCTGCGGTCGGCGCTGACGATGTTGGGGATCATCATCGGCGTGGCCGCGGTGATCACCCTGCTTTCCGTGGGCCAGGGCGTCCAGGTTCTGGTCACAGAACAGCTCCAGAGCATCGGCACCAACCTGCTCTTCGTCGTGCCGGGCAACATCGGCGCGGGCGGCCAGGCGCAGTTTCGGGCCGCCGCCCGCTCTACCCTGACGCTGGACGACGCCAACGCCATCGCCGATCCGTTCAACGTGCCCAGCGCGGCCCGCGTGGCGCCCGAATTGATCAGCACGGCCACCGTCAGCTACGGCAAGAAGGACCTGCGGCTTTCGGTGTCCGGCGTCACGCCGGCCTACGAAATCGTCCGCAATTCGCCGGTCGCCCTGGGCAACTTCATCGGCGAGACCGATGTGGCCGGCCGCTCGCGCGTGACCGTGTTGGGCAGCCGGGCGGCCGAGAAGCTGTTCGGCGCAAACGCTTATCCGATCGGACAGACGATCAAGATCAACGGCGTGCCGTTCAAAGTGATCGGCGTGTTGGCCGCGAAGGGGGGCGGCGCCGGCGTGGGCGGCGGCAACCAGGACGAAGTGGTCCTGGTGCCGCTCAGCACCGCGCACCAGCGCCTCTTTACCGCGCGCTTCCGCGATCCCAAGGGCCAGCCGCTCGTCTCGGTGATCTACGTGCAGGTGGTGAGCGAAGATCGCATGCCGCAGGCCACCGACGAGATCGGCCGGCTGCTGCGGATGCGCCACAACATCAAGTATCAGGACGAAGACGACTTCACCGTGATCAACCAGAAGGACCTGCTGGCGATCTTCGGCCAGATCACGGGCGTGCTGACGATCTTCCTGGGCGCGATCGCCGGCATCAGCCTGCTGGTGGGCGGCATCGGCATCATGAACATCATGCTGGTCTCCGTCACCGAACGCACGCGCGAGATCGGGTTGCGCAAGGCGGTCGGCGCCAAGCGCCGCGACATCCTCAGCCAGTTCCTGATCGAGTCGGTCATCCTGTCGGTGATCGGCGGGGTGATCGGCATCGGGTTGGGCGCGACCGGCGCGGTGGTCGTCTCGCAACTGGCGAGCGACTTGAAGGCGGTGGTGACGCTGGACTCGGTGCTCCTGGCAACCGGCTTTTCGGCCGCGGTGGGGCTCTTCTTCGGCATCTATCCGGCCACGCGCGCGTCGCGCCTGAACCCGATCGAAGCGCTGAGATACGAGTAAACGAGATGCGTCGAATCTCTCCCTTGCTGGCGTTCTTGTTCATCGGGCTGGCGCTGGCCGGCTGCCAGGGCCTGGGCCCGAAGGCCGCGCCGGCCACCCCGACTCCCATCCTGCTGGCGGCCGCTGCCGCGCCGACCCCGACGCGCGTCGCCGCGGCGACGCCCGCGGCGACGCCGACCCGCACGGCCACCGCGGCGGCAACGGCCACGCCGACAGCCGGGCCATCTGCGTCGGCCACGCCGACCGTAGAGACGTTGCATGCAACGTCTCTACGGATCATGGGGGTGGGCAAACGACCCACGGTGGTCCTGTGGGCGCTCCCGCGGGCCGACGCGGCCGTCGTGGCCACCCTGCCCGGCTCTCAGGTGTTCTGGGCCGAAGGCCGCAGCGCCGACGGCCGTTGGGTGCAGGTGAGCTACGGCGAGCAGGCCGGCCGCGGCTGGATCCCGCGCGACGCGCTGCAACTGTTCGGCGAGGTCGAGGAGTTGCCGGTCGTCGCAACAGAGGGGAGCGCCGCGGCGACGCCGGTCGGACGGTCGGCCGCGCCTGCGGCCGGCCCCACGCCCTCGACGGCCACGCCGGCCGCCGTAGAGAGGCTGCGTGCAACGTCTCTACAGCCGGCGGCCGGCGCCGGCCAGATCGTGTTTCAGACCGCCACCGGCGGCGACATCTACCTCATCCGGGCCGACGGCAGCGACCTGCGCCGCCTGACCGACGGCATGGACCCGGCCCTCTCGCCCGATGGGACGCGCGTGGCGTTCGCGCGGTGGGGTTCGCCGCACGGCATCTTCGTCCTGGATCTGCGTTCGGGCGAGGAGCGCCGCGTCGCGTCGGCCAATCAGCCGCGCGGCCCGTCGTGGCACACGGACGGCTCGCGACTGGCGTTCACCTACGTGGTGCGCACGCGCACCTGCCTGGATCTCGGCTACGCGTGCCTGGACGAAGCAACGGTGCGGCGCATGTTCGGCGGCCGCGAGTGCATAGACACGCCGGTCGGCCGGAAATGCCTGGCCGACCTGCCGGTCGTCAAGATTGACGACAACGGCCTGGCGGTGGTTGATCTGACCACCGGCGACCGCCGCGACCTGCTCAGCGAGGGGACGATCCAGTCGGTCCAATGGCGGCCCGGCCAGGACGAGCTGGTCTTCCGGGGCCGCAACGGCCTCCAGATCATCCGGCCCGGGGAGGCGCCGCGGCCGCTCAACAATGATCCGAACCTCGGCAGCCCGGCCTGGTCGCCCGATGGCCGGCAGCTCGCCTGTCAGCTCCGCATCCACAATCGGACCGAGATCGTGCTGTTGAGCGCGGAAGGCGCGGTGATCGGCCATCTGACGCAGCCGCCGCCGAGCTACGAGCGGCCCGGCCTGCCGCCGCCCAACAACGTGGCGCCGGCCTGGTCGGCCGACGGCCGCGCTCTGCTCTTCCTGAGCGACCGGGACGGCGCGTGGCGGCTGTATATCATGAACGCGGACGGCTCGGCCCAGCGACCGTTCGGGGGAGATGCGCTCGGCCGGCTGGCGTTTCGCTACGATTTCGCGGCCGAGCGGGTGGCCAGTTGGGGGCGATAGGGACATGACGCGCGGGCGCCGGCCGCTTTGAAGCGACCGGCGCCCGTGTTTTTTATACCACTTCCGCCATCACTTCCCTGGCAAAGACGATCTTGTCGCCTTCGACGTCCGCCACGATCGTATCGCCGGGCTGGAACCGGCCCTGCAGCAACGCCAGCGCCAGCGGATCCTGCACGTGCTGCTGGATGGCCCGTTTGAGCGGCCGCGCGCCGTAGACCGGATCGTAGCCGGCCTCGGCCAGGAACTCGCGCGCCCGGTCGGTCAGGCGCAACGTCAGGCCGCGCTCGGCCAGCATCTTCGAGAGCCGGCGCAACTGGATCTCGACGATCTTGCCCAGGTGCTCCCGCGTCAGGCTGTGGAACACCACGATCTCGTCAATGCGGTTCAGAAACTCGGGCGGGAACGCCTGGCGCAGCGCATTCAGCGCCCGCTCCGATCGCTGCCGGTCGGTGAGCCCCGGGTCGTTGATGTACTGGCTGCCTATGTTGCTCGTCATGATCACCACGGTGTTCTTGAAGTCCACCGTGCGGCCGTGGCCGTCGGTCAACCGGCCGTCGTCGAGCAGTTGCAACAGCGTGTTGAACACCTCGCGGTGCGCCTTCTCGATCTCGTCGAAGAGCACCACGCTGTACGGCTTGCGGCGGACCGCCTCGGTGAGCTGGCCGCCCTCGTCGTAGCCCACGTAGCCGGGCGGCGCGCCGATCAGCCGGCTGACGGTATGCCGCTCCTGATACTCCGACATGTCAATGCGGATCATGGCGTTCTCGTCGTCGAACAGGAACTCCGCGAGCGCGCGGGCCAGCTCGGTCTTGCCGACGCCGGTGGGCCCCAGGAAGATGAAGCTGCCGATGGGCCGGTTCGGGTCTTGCAGGCCGGCGCGCGCCCGACGCACCGCGTTCGCCACCGCGCGCACGGCCTCGTCCTGGCCGACCACCCGCTCGTGGAGGCGCTCCTCCATCTTCAGCAGCTTTTCGATCTCCCCTTCCAACAGCTTGCTCACCGGGATGTGCGTCCAGCTCGAGACGACCTCGGCCACCTCCTCCGCGCCGACCTCTTCCTTGAGCAACATGCCGCGGCGCTGCATTTCGGCGAGCTCGGCCTCGGCCTCCTTCAGGTTGCGCTCCAGGCCGGCCAGCTTGCCGTATTGCAGCTCGGCCGCCCGGTTGTAGTCGTAGCGTCGCTGCGCGGTCTCGATCTCGTGCCGCGTCTCTTCGATCTGCTGCTTGAGGGTGGCCACGCGTTCGATGACCTCTCGCTCGCGGGCCAGGCGGGCTTCCAGGCTGGCGCGCTCCTCTTGCAGGTCGGCCAGCTCGCGCTCCAGCGCCGCGAGCCGCGCCTTCGAGGCCTCGTCGCTCTCCTTCTTCAGCGCCTCCCGCTCGATCTCCAGTTGCATGATCTTGCGCTTGATCTCGTCCAGCTCGGCCGGGTCGGAGGTGATCTCCATGCGCAGCCGGCTGGCGGCTTCATCTATCAGGTCAATCGCCTTGTCGGGCAGGAAGCGATCCGAGATGTAGCGGTGCGACAGCGTCGCCGCGGCGATGACGGCCGCGTCGGTGATGCGCACGTTGTGATGCACCTCGTAGCGCTCCTTCAGCCCGCGCAGGATCGAGATGGTGTCCTCGACGCTCGGTTCGTCCACCAGCACCGGCTGGAAGCGGCGCTCCAGCGCCGGGTCCTTCTCGATGTGCTTGCGATATTCGTCCAGCGTCGTCGCGCCGATGGCGTGCAGCTCCCCGCGCGCCAGCATCGGCTTGAGCATGTTGGAGGCATCCATGGCGCCCTCGGCCGCGCCCGCGCCGACGACGGTGTGCAGCTCGTCTATGAACAGGATGATCTGGCCGGCCGCATCGGTGATCTCCTTCAATACGGCCTTCAGGCGTTCCTCGAACTCTCCGCGATATTTCGCGCCGGCCACCAGCGCGCCCATGTCCAGGGCCACGACGCGCTTGTTCTTCAAGCCCTCGGGCACGTCCCCGCGCACGATGCGTTGCGCCAGCCCCTCGACGATGGCGGTCTTGCCCACGCCCGGCTCGCCGATGAGCACGGGGTTGTTCTTGGTGCGCCGGCTGAGGATCTGGATGCAGCGGCGGATCTCCTCGTCGCGGCCGATGACCGGATCGAGCTTGCCCTGGCGGGCGAGCGCGGTCATATCGCGGCCGTACTTCTCCAGCGCCTTATAGGTGGCCTCCGGATTCTGGCTGGTGACGCGCTGGCTGCCGCGAATGGCCGTGAGCGCGGCCAACACCCGGTCGCGCGTGATGCCCAACCGGCCCAACAGCCGGGCCGCGGCGCCGCCGTTTTCGCCGAGCAGCGCCAGCAGCAGGTGTTCGGTGCTCACGTACTCGTCGCGCATGGCCGCGGCCTCGGCCTGCGCGTCCTGGATGACGCGGCCGAGCTGGCCGCTGATGCCCGGCTGGACATTGCCGCCGTAGACCTTCGGCCGCCGCGCCAGATCCGTTTCGAGCTGGCTCTGCACGGCCGCCGGCTGCGCGCCCATCTGCGCCATGATCTCGGGCACGACGCCGTCTTCCTGCTGGAGGAGGGCCAACAGCAGATGCTCCGGTTCGATCTGGCTGTGATTATAGCTTTGCGCGAGCTCCTGAGAGGCGAGGATCGCCTCTTGCCCGCGCTGAGTGAATTTATCGAGTCGCATTGTTCTACCTCGGTTATAAGCGATATATCGGCTACCGTGGAATACTTTACGGCTGTTTGGTTAGAAGAACGTTGGCGCGATGTTAGCGAAGTATAAAAGGTGTGATGGGAACGCGCGGCTGAGCACCGGCCGGCGGGCCGGCTGCCGCGATCCGTTGCTCACAGGCCATCCGTCCGGGGGCGCGCCGCGCAAACGGTGGGTGCCTCTTCGGGGATTCCAGGCACAACAAGGATAGCCAAAAAGGGGCTTGACGGGCAATCGAAGCCGTGCTATAAATGTCACAGATGCCAGAGGATTCTGCACTTTGATCGTTTTCGGTTGTTGAGACACGACCCCTTTTTCAAGGCAGTTGCTGTTAACCTGCGCTTCCAGCCGACCGCCTGCGCTCGCGGTCGCGCACGTCACGGGGTCGCGACCGGCGGCGGAACATGGCCGTTAGGCCGCTCTCGTTGATAGCTTGCAAACAGCGTACTGAAGGAGAGAGAATATGGCTACTACAGTCGCTCAGATGACAAAGAATGAGCTCATTGAAGTCATTGAGACCGTCGTAGAGCAAAAGCTATTGGAATTGCTTGGCGACCCCGATGAGGGATTGCCCATTAGAAAATCAGTTCGTGATAGGCTCTTGCGCCAAAAGCAAGCTGTTGCAGCAGGTGAGCGCGGTGAATCGTTCACAGATGTGGTACGACGGCTTGGTTTGGAGTAGTCATCGTGTATCGCATCCACATCTTGGACGCAGCCACGCATGAACTATCACGTCTGGACAAGTCTATTAGTCGTCGCATTGTTGAGCGCATCAATTGGCTGGCCGCCAATCTGGACGCGATCAGTCCGGAAGCATTGACAGGTGACCTCGCAGGGCTCTACAAACTCCGTGTGGGTGATTATCGGGTCATCTATGAGGTTCTTCACCAGGAACAGACGATGGTGATCCACGCGATTGGACACCGCCGAGAGATCTATCGGGGGCGATAGAAAGATTACACAAGATACATGTCGCTTTTGGGGAGAGTATGCCGCCTAACCACTCGCTGCAGCCGACGCTGCGCTTTGCGGCGCGGCTGAGCTCGGTGCCGTTGACCCGTATCGCCCATCAATCCACGTTGACCGCATATCCCAATTCATCCAACGCCTTGAGAAGCTGAGGCAGGTGTTCGTCGCGCACGATGACGGCCTGCGCGGAGAGAAGGTCGCCCAGGAAAGGCGCCAGAGCCGGGTCGCCGCGCAGGGCCGAGAGGATGGCGGCGTCGGCCACGCGCAACACGGCCCCGCGGGTGATGCGCACCGCGCCGCCGTGCTGGTCCCAGCGAGTGAGCGCGGCGACGACGCGCGGGGGCACGTGACCCCCGCTGGCGCGCTGGAGAAACTCGACGATGGCCCTGGCGGTCACACCGGACGCGCGCGCCCGCGCCAATCCCCCGCGCGTGATCCGATGGCGCGTGGCCCGGTCCGGCTCGTAGGACTCGGCGACCGGCTCGGTGAAACGCAACAGGCGAAAACGGTCGAACAGCGGCAGGAGCAGAGGCGCGGTGACGATGAAGCGCTCGTCCACGATCAGGCGGCCGGGCGCGAGGAGCTCGCCGGCCGCGGGTCGGCCCAGCCACCGCGCCCCCGCCTCCGTCAGGCGGAACAGCGATCCCCGGCCGTCGGCCTCCTCCCCCAGGGCCGTGGCGCCCAACCAGAAGAGCGGGCCGGCGACCAGGAAGCGAATCAGCCGGCCTTCGACCTCATCCCACGACTCGAAGCCGGAGAGATAGCGCCCCGTCTCCACATCGCGCAGGTACCAGCCGGTGTACACGCCGTCGGGCCGCTGAAAATCGGGATTGTTCGCCTTGATCCAGGCAACGAAGTCGGCAAGGGCATACCAGCGCTTGACCTCCAGCCGGCCCAGGGCGTCCAGGATGGCGCGCCGCGCGATCACCGGATCGTTGCGCCAGGCGCCTTCGGCCTGGAGGGACGGCACGTGGCGCAGGTCGTTCCAGCCGATCGGATGGCCCGGCGAGGGATCGGGGCTATCGCGCCAGGCTTCGAAGAGGGAAGTCATCTGCTCCCAGGGCGTCAAGCGCAGCCACGCGGTAGCCGCCTGCGAGTTCAAGACCAGCCGATCGCGATCGAGCGCCAGCCATCCCCGGCCGCGCGCCAACGCCAGGGCCAGATCGAGGCGGATCGGGTCGGGGATGAGCAGGCCCTCGCGCAGCCGGGCCAGGTCGGCCGCCGACATCTGGCCGCTGCGATCCACGCGCGCCGGCTGCTCGCGCAGTGCGGCCATCAACGTGCAGAGATCAACGGCCAGCGTGTTGAAGGCGTGACGCTGGAGCGCAGGCGCGGGGGCCGCAACCAGGTCGGTCGCCGGCGCGGCCGGCGCGGCGGCCGGCGTCGTGGGCATCAGCTCGCCGGGGATGTAGACGTATTCGGCCGGGCCGTCGCCCAGGTCGGCGAAGCCGCGAAAGATGAGGCCGCGATACCACAGCTCTTCGGCCGGGTTTTGCGGCTGTTGCCAGAGCGCCTCGCGCTCCAGCCGGCCAGGGCCGACAGGCCGGATCGCGCCCCAGGCGCGCGCAAACGCGGGCGTCTTCATGCGGCCGCCGGCCGCCGCCAACTGCGCCCAGGCCGCCCGCGCGGCCTCGGAACAGGCCGCCAGGCCGGCGCGGGTGGCTTCCGGCTCGGCCAGGGCCGCGGCAAGCTGGGCCGCGGCCTCGTCGCGGTTGTTCGTGCTCAGCACCACCCCGCGCAGCGCCGCGATGCCGCGCAACATCGCCATGGGATGATCGGTCAAACTGGCCAACAACGCACGCATCGCTTCATCCGGGTCTTGGCGACCGAACGGCAAGGGCGACCGAGCCATCGGCGACCGAGCCATCGGCGACCGAGGTCGCGACTAAGGAGCCTGCGGCTAGGCGTCGGCCTGCGCCGACGCACGCACCCACGCAGGTGGGGGCCGCCGCGCCCCAGCGCGCCTCAGCCGCGATTTTTGTAGATTAATAAATTATTCCGGCAATAGCTTCAGCCTCCGGCGGACGCGGCCGGGGCGAACGCCCAGCGGCCAAGGCGCAGCTCGTCGTCGCAGATGTCCGCCCTCACCTTCACTTTATGTCTCGTGATGGAGTTAGTATACTCAGTAGATCACAGATTCAAGCTCAGAGGGGGTCTGTGACCCCCGACCGCCGGTCACAGACCGGCTTGGAGCAGCAAAATTGTGATCTACTGATACTATTGCTGGAATAATTTGTTAAAATGCTACAATCGCCCCAAAACCATCCGACTACCCGACTATCCGACTATTTGACAATACCCCCTTGCGCGATTATGATCTGCGATGGACGTCATTTGCAAAGGATCCAACCGATGACCACAACCGGGCCGATGAGGACGAATGAACGCCTGGGCCTCCTGGCCGCGATCGTGCGCAGCGTGCGCCTGGCCTGGCGTCTGCTATGGGACCCACGCGTGCCGCTGGCCACCAAGCTGATACTCCCGGGCATCATGGGCCTCTACATCCTCTCGCCGATCGATGCGCTCCCCGATCTGCTCTTGCCGTTCGGCCAGCTCGACGACATCGTGGTGCTCCTGCTGGGCACCAGCCTCTTCATCGAGCTGTGCCCGCCGGACATCGTGGCCGAGCATCGCGCCGCGCTGATGCGCGGCGCGGCCAGAAACCGCGCCGCGGGCGAGGAAACCGAGACGATTGATGCCGAGTATCGGGTGATCGAATGAAGCGTCGGCCTACGGGACGCGCTCTCCCATCAGGTCGTATTCCAGCGCGGCCGTGATCCTCACTTGCGCCATCTGGCCGATGGGCAAGGCGCCCGGCACCACCACCAACCCGTCCACCTCCGGCGCGTCGCGATAGGAGCGGCCCAACGAGACCGGCCTCTTGTGGCGGCCGTCCGTTGGCCGGCCGTTCATCTCGCCGTGGCTCTCGATCAGCACCTCCAGAGTCTTCCCCACCTGCGCCTGGTTGCGCGCCAGCGAAATGCGCTGTTGCACCGCCATGGCGCGGCGATAACGCTCCTGTTTGACCTCTGCCGGCACCTGATCGGGCAACTCGCTCGCCGGCGTACCCGGCTCCGGGCTGAACGTGAAGACCCCGACCTTATCGAACTGAACGGCCTGCAGGAATTCGAGCAGCCGTTGAAACTCCTGCTCGGTCTCGCCCGGATAGCCGACGATGAAGGTGCTGCGCAACGCCAGGTCGGGCATGGCGGCGCGCATCTGCGCCAGGGTGTCGAGCAGCCGGTCCACGTTGGCGGGCCGGCGCATGCGGCGCAACACGCCGGGGTCGCCGTGTTGCAGCGGGATGTCCAGGTAGTGACAGACGCGCGGATCGCCGGCCATCACCTCGATCAGCCGGGGCGAGATGTGGCCGGGGTAGGCGTACATCAGGCGCAACCAGCGCAACTGCGGCGCGGCGTCGAGGATGGCCCGCATCAGGGCGGGCAGGGCATCGGATTGGCCCAGATCGCGGCCGTAGGCGGTCGTATCCTGCGCAATGAGGATGATCTCCTGCGCGCCCTGCGCTGCCAGCGCCTGCGCCTCGGCCACGATGGCGGCCTGTGGCCGGCTGCGGAGCCGGCCCTTGAAGAGGGGAATCGAACAGAACGCGCAAGGCGCGTTGCAGCCGTCGCTGATCTTCAGATAGGCGCTGCCGGCCGTCACGGGCGGCCGGGGCACGGGATCGAGGTTCGGCCGCTCCGGGTCGCCGAGCAGCGCGTAGCGGCCAAACGACCGTTCCCCTGCGCCCCCGCGCAGCGCCTGGACGAACGGCACGATCTCCATCCAGCGCCGGGTGCCCAGCAGGCCATCTACCTCCGGCACTTCGCGCACGATCCGCTCGCCGGCCCGCTGCGCCATGCACCCGGCGGCGATGAGCTTCTGGCCGGGCCGTTTGCGCCGGGCCAGCTCGCGCAGGGCCGCCAGCGATTCCTCTTCGGCGGCGGCCAGGAAGCCGCACGTGTTGACGAGCAGAATATCGGCCTCGTCCGCCGTGGCCGTGCCCTGGTAGCCGGCCCGGCTCAGGAGCATGGCCATGCCTTCGCTGTCTACCGTGTTCTTGGGACAACCCAGAGTCAACAGATAATAACGCATCAATCGTCCGATCCAACCAACCGACGCGCCGGCCCTGTTTCGCTCATCAGCCGGCCGGCGTAGAAGTGGGGGTTGCCGCGGGAGGCACCGGAGTGGGGCCGCGCTCCATCACCTTGCCCTGATCCACCACCCAGGCGCGTTCGACGACCTGGCCGATGGCGCCCATCTTGCCCAGGTTCACGCCGTTCAGGGTCAGATCCACCCCGCCGGCATTGCCGGTCAACACCTTGAGCGAAGTGTTGGCCTCCCAACTGCGCGCTTCGCCCGGCTCCAGGATCCCTTCGAGCACCATCACATCATCGGCGGTGACGCGCAACCAGGCGCGCTGATCTATGCGCAAGGCCAACGAGATGCGCGCGACCACCTCTGGGGTGGCGGTCGGCCGCGGGGTCTCCGTGGGGGTCGGGGGCACGGTCGGAGTCGGCAACAGCAACAGATCGGAGGTAGGCGTGGCCGGCGGCACGGTGGCCGCGGCAGGGGTCGCCGTCACGATCCAGCGGGTGGCCGTCGGCGTCGTCGTGCCGGTGGGCGATGGAGCCGGGCCGAAGCCGGCCAGGAAGGGGGCGCTTTCCGCGCGGTTCAAAAACCACCAGCCCCCCACGGCCAGGGCGACGATCAACGCCGCGGCAATGGCCCAGCGCACCCAATCCAGGTTGCGTCGGGTATCCAGCAGCTCGATCTCGACCGGGCGATAATCCACCAGCCGCGGCTTGCCGACCTCGGCGATGGCGATGTCCTCATCGGCGTCGTGGCTTTCCTCGATGTAGCGCCGGACCATTTCTTCGGGATCCAGGCCCAGGAAAGCAGCATAGTTGCGCAGGAAGCCGCGCGCAATGGTCCCGCGCGGAAGGCTGGCGAAATCGCCCTGCTCGAAAGCGGCCAGATATTTCTGCCGGATGCGGGTCGCCTTTTCGACATCCGCCAGGCTCAGCTCCTTTGCGGCCCGCGCTTCGGCCAGGATACGTCCGAGTTCGCTCATATCAACCGTGTCGTTCCTCGAAATGTGATTGCCATCCTCACTATACCCGCAGCAGGCCGAAAAGTCAAAGTGAAAAAGCCCGCCCCCCACGAGATTGACCAAAGCGGGGTTCGCGGGTATCATGGCGGGCGAGGTGCCATGCGCAGACAGACGATCCGCGGGGTGCAGAGGTTCCTGTTGCTGGTCTTCATTGCCGCGCTCGGCATCGGCGGGCTATTCCTCTGGCAACAGATGGCCGGCGGTCCGCGCCTGACAGCGGGATTCTTGCGGCCGTCTTTGCCCCTGGCCGGCCGACAGATCGGCATCGTCGCCGGCCACAGCGGCCATGATGCGGGCGCGGTGTGCCCCGATGGCCTGACGGAGGCGCAGGTGAACCTGGCGATCGCGGAAAGGGTGGTGCAGGCGCTGCGCAAGCGGGGCGCCTCGGTGGACCTGTTGGCCGAGTTCGACGAACGCCTCGCCGGCTATCGGGCCGACGCCTTCGTGTCCATCCATGCCGATTCGTGTGCGGTCGAGCTCAGCGGCTACAAGGTCGCCAGCCTGGCCACCGACGAGCCGGCTGCCCACCCGGCATCGGCGCGGCTGGCCGATTGCCTGTGGCGCGCGTACGGCGCGGCCACCGGCCTGCCGCGGCATCCCGATACGATCACCTACGACATGAGCCGCTATCACGCGTTCCGCGAGATCGCGGAGACGACGCCGGCGGCGATCATCGAGGTCGGCTTTCTCAAGGCCGATCGGGCGCTGCTGACCGAACATCCCGAGCGCGTGGCCGCGGGCATCGCGGATGGCATCGAATGCTTTCTCGAACCATGACCACAGATGACGCACGCGTGAACCAGCCTGGTAGGGCGGAATTAATTTCGCCCTACCGTAAGGCGAAATTAATTCCGCCTTACCCAAACCATGACTTCAGATGAGGCATGCCATGAACCCCTATGAACGCATGACCGCGCGATTGGCCGGCCAACCGGTAGACCGGCCACCCAACTTCGACATCATGATGCAGTTCGCGGCGCACTACATCGGCCAACCCCTGTCCCGCTACTACAACGACCATCGGGTGCTATGCGCGGCGAACTTCGCGGTGCAAGAGGCGTTCGACCTGGACATCCTCCAGGCCATCTCCGATCCGTACCGCGAGGCCGCGGATTGCGGATTGCCCGTCGAGTTTCCCGAGGATGGACTGCCGGTCTGGAAGGCGCCTCTGCTCGCCGAGCCGGCCGATCTGGCCCGGCTCAAGCCGCCGAAGCCGGAAGAAGGCCGGCGGATGAGCGATCGGCTGGCGGCCATCCGCCTCTTTCGCGAGCAGGCCGGCGGCCGCGTGCCGATCATGGGCTGGGTCGAAGGCGCGCTCGCCGAAGCGGCCGATCTGCGCGGGGTCGGCGCGCTCCTGACCGACCTGTACGACCGGCCCGACTGGGTGCACGAGCTGCTGGAGATCTGCACCGAGATGGAGATCGCCTTCGCGCGGGCGCAGATCGCGGCCGGCGCCGACATCATCGGCCTGGGCGACGCCATCGCCTCGCAGATCTCCCCGCGCGCTTACCGTCAGTTCGCGTTGCCCTACGAGCAGCGCATCTTCGCGGCCGTGCGCGAGATGGCCGCGATCCCGCGGCTGCACATCTGCGGCAACACCTCGCGCATCCTGGCCGACATGGCCCAAAGCGGCGCGCAGATCATCGACATTGACTGGATGGTAGACATGGGACAGGCGGCGCAGGTGTTCGGCGAGCGGGCGGCCGTGTGCGGCAACTTCGACCCCGTGCGCGTCATGCTCCACGGCACGCCGGAGCAGGTGCAGAAGGCGGTGTGGGCCTGTCTGGCGGCCGGCGGCCCGCGCTGCATCAACATGGCCGGCTGCGAGATCCCCGACGGGACGCCGCACGCCAACCTGCGCGCGCAGGCGGCGGCCCTGCGCCATGCTCCAGGCCACATATAGCGC
Source organism: Anaerolineae bacterium (assembly GCA_034434235.1). Classification (GTDB taxonomy): domain Bacteria; phylum Chloroflexota; class Anaerolineae; order CG2-30-64-16; family CG2-30-64-16; genus CAKZKT01. Next base: position 4,741 of record DAOTZV010000038.1, on the reverse strand, counting down.
GAGCGTCATTCGCGTCGCGTCGCCGACGACCGCACGACCATGAATGGATCGTGCTCCCGGACAGCGCCCGGTCCCACAGGGAGGCTTCGCACTGAACCGGGCTGGGCCTTGCCTCGGCGCCGACCAGCCCCGTTCACGGGGCGCTGTTTGCGCCGGAAACGCACCCGGTATATTTGGAATTGCTGCCACGCGACGCAGCAAAGCAGCCGAACGGCCGGCGGCCCCGATTTCTCGAGATACAAAAAGCGCCAGACTTTCGCGTCTGGCGCTTTTTGCGTTAGCGATTATTTGCTAACGACCTGGATCGTCTTCGGTCGGGCCGCCTCGGCCTTCGGGATGGTCAGCGTCAGCAGACCGTTCTCGAACTTCGCCTCGGCCTTGTTGGCGTCCACCGGGATGTTGATGGTCAACGTGCGCTGGAACTTGCCGTAGGCCCGCTCCTGCAGCACGTAGTCCACGTTCTCCAGCGGCGCCGGCCGCTCGCCCTTGATGGTGAGGGTATCGCCCTCGATCGTGATCTCGACCTCTTCGGGCTTGACGCCCGGCATGTTGGCCAGGATCACGATCTCTTCCGGTGTGACATAGGCATCCAGCGGCAGCCGGAACGCTTCTTCGCGCAGGCCGGCGCGGCGCCGGGTCGGAATAAAGCTATCTTCGAACAGCCGATCCATCGCTTCGCGCAGTGTCACCACCTCGCGAAACGGATCCCAACGAGAGAGATAATCCGCCATGGAAGCCTCCTTTATTTCGCCACCACCTTGACGGTCTTCGTCTTGACGGCCTCGGTCTTCGGGAACTCCAGGGTCAAGACGCCGTTCTTGAACGTCGCCTGCACCCCGTCGGTCTTCACCCCGGCCGGCAGGCTCACCTGGCGGCAGAAGCTGCCGTAGCGGCGCTCCTGGCGCAGGTAATTGCCCTTCTCAACCTTCTCTTCCGCCTTCACTTCGCCCTTGATCGTCAACACATCGCCGGTGATCGTGACCTCGATATCCTCCGGGGAGACGCCCGGCACCGAAGCCTTCACGACCAGATGATCGCCCGTCTCGTAGATGTCGAGCGGCAGGGACGGCTCTTCCATGAAGCCGAACCAACCCGGCCGCAGGAAGCTTTCCTCGAACAGGCGATCCATCGCCTCGCGCAGGCTCATCATTTCCCGTGCAGGATTCCAGCGTACCAGTTCAGCCATAGCACACCTCCATTCGATCGTTCGTCGGTTTGACAGCTCTTGAATCATCTCTGGCTTGCGGCTCGAGCGTAGCGCCGCATCGCTTTTGTCGGCCTCATCATATACAGAATGCATTAGAACAACGTTGGATGAACGTTAGAGTAATGTAAGCGTATGAGGCCGACAGGGCGTTTTGACAAGGGCCGCCAATGCGGGTATGCTGAACGCTTGAAACAGGGGAAAAGCCCTGGACGGGGACGGATGCCTTGTGATCGTTGACCGCGATCCCCGGCCCATCCCTGAACCTGGATGGAGATGCCATGTTTTTCGACGAAGCCAAGATCTATGTGAAAGGCGGCGACGGCGGCAACGGGGTCGTCGCGTTCCGCCGCGAGGCGCACGTGCCGCGCGGGGGGCCGAGCGGCGGCAACGGCGGCAAGGGCGGCGATGTGTACCTGGAGGCCGATCCCCAACAAAACACGCTGATCCAGTTCAGCCAGCAGGTGCACTTCCGCGCGGCCAACGGCGCGCACGGCCGCGGCAAGAATCAGACCGGCGCGCAGGGCGCCGACCTGATCATCCGCGTGCCGATCGGCACGGTGGCCTACGACGACGCGACCGGCGAGCTGCTGGCCGATCTGATCCTCCCCGGACAACGCGCGCTGGTGGCGCGCGGGGGCCGCGGGGGCCGGGGCAATCACGCGTTCAAGTCGGCCACCAACCAGGCCCCGCGCATTGCCGAGAACGGCGAGCCGGGCGAAGAGCGCTGGCTGCGCCTGGAGCTCAAGCTGCTCGCCGATGTGGGCATCGTCGGGGTGCCGAACGCGGGCAAGTCCACCCTGCTGGCCCGCGTCAGCGCCGCCCGGCCCAAGATCGCCGACTATCCGTTCACCACGTTGGAGCCCAACCTGGGCGTGGTGGTGGTAGACAATCGCGATTTCGTCCTGGCCGACATCCCGGGCCTGATCGAAGGCGCGCACGCCGGCGCGGGACTGGGGCATACGTTCCTGCGCCACATCGAACGCACCCGCGTCCTGATCCACCTGCTGAACGGCCTGAGCCCCGATCCGGTGGGCGACTACCAGGCGATCAACCAGGAGCTGCGCCTCTTCAATCCGGCGCTGGCCGAAAAGCCCCAAGTCGTGGCGCTCAACAAGCTCGACCTGCCCGAAGTTCAAGCCATCTGGCCGGCGGTGGCGGACCGTCTCGCCGACCTGGGCGTGATCGAGCCGCTGGCCATCTCTGCGGCCACGGGCGAGGGGGTGCCGGCGCTTCTGCGCCGCGTGGCCGCGCTCCTGGCCGAGCTGCCGACGCCGACGGAGCCTGTTGTCCCAGAAGCGGCCGTGCCGGAACGGGTGATCGGCCAACCGGCCGAAGACAAGAGCTTCACCATCACGCGCGATCCGGACGGCGCCTACCACGTGCACGGCCCGTACATCGAGCGGATCGTCAAGATGACGCGGTGGGAATACTACGACGCGGTCATGCGCTTCCAGCGCATCCTGGAGGCGTTGGGGATCACCGAGGCGTTGATCGCCCGCGGGGTGCGGGAGGGCGACACGGTGCGCATCGGCGCGATCGAGCTGGAATGGAGCGACTGACATGCCCGAAGCCACATCGGCCGGCGACCGGCCGGCCGCGACGACGCGCATCGGCCTCCTGGGCGGCACGTTCGACCCGATCCACATCGGCCATTTGATCCTGGCCGAAGAAGCGCGCGATCAGCTCGGGCTGGCGGTGATATACCTGGTGCCGGCCGGCGACCCGCCGCACAAGCGCGATCGCCGGCTGGCACCCGTGGAAGATCGCCTGGCGATGATCGAGCTGGCCATCGCCGGCAACCCGGCCTTGCGCGTCTCGCGCGTGGACGCCGACCGGCCCGGGCCGCACTATACCCTCGACACGGTGCGCATCTTCCAGCAAGAACTGCCGCCGGGCGGCGAGCTTTATTTCCTCATGGGGTACGATAGCCTGGCCGAGCTGCCCGGATGGCACCGGCCGCAAGAACTGGTCGCGGCCTGTCACCTGGTGGCACTCACGCGCTACAACGTCCCCCTGGATTGGGCGCATCTGGAAGCCCGGCTGCCGGGCATCCGCCAGCGGGTGACCCTGCTCGACATGCCCGAACTGGAGATCTCCTCCAATCAGATCCAGGCCCGCGTGCGCGCCGGCCGCACCATTCGCTATCTGGTGCCGGAGCCCGTGCGCGAATACATCATCGCCAGGGGCTTATACGGAGCAAACGAACATCCCCCGATTCGCTGATTTACCCACTACCAATTTACCCATCTACCCATCTACCCATCTACCAATCTCAGTAGATCACAATTTTGCTGCTCCAAGCCGGTCTGTGACCGGCGGTCGGGGGTCACAGACCCCCTCTGAGCTTGAATCTGTGATCTACTGATCTACCAATCTACCGCCTCACTCACTCCACCAGATACGGCACATCCGTCACCACGATCCCCGGCTGGCCGAGCAGCGCGAAGCGCAACCAGGTGGCGGTTTGCGCGTGGAGCGCGTTGGCCCACCATCGCTTCGGCACGAACTGCGGCACCACGACGGTGATCACCTCGTTGAGCTGGCGCTGGGCTGCGATCTCCTCGATGTATTTCACCACCGGCTCGATCATCAACCGATAGGGCGACTCCAGGATCACCAGCCGGGTGCCCTTTCCCCACCAGTCCCAGCGCTGCTGAATGCGCTCCGTCTCGGCCGGATCGATCGAGACGTGCACCGCGGTCACATCGCTGGAAAGCGCGCGGGCGTAGCGCAGGGCTGCCAGGGTGCCCTTGTGCACGCCGCCGATGAGGAGGATGACCCGATGGCGCACGATGGCCGGCGGCTCGGCGTAATCCTCCAGGGAAAGGCGTTTGGCCAGGTGACGGTAGTGGCGATGGATGCCCGAAAAGACAAACACCAGCACGGGAATCAGGATCAGGACGATCCAGGCGCCGCTGGCGAACTTGGTGATGGCGAAGATGAACGTCACCACGGTCGTACACGCCGTGCCGAAGCCGTTGACGATCATCTTGATCTGCCAGCCGCGCTCGAAGCGCAAATCGGAGCCGCGTTCTTTTTTCACCTGGCCGGCCGCCAGATGGCCCATCTTCCACCAGCGATGCGCCATGCCGGCCTGGGCCAGGGTGAACGACAGGAAGACGCCGATGGCGTAGAGCGGGATCAGGCCGGTGACGCTGGCCCGGAAAAGGACGATCAAGAGCGAGGCGACAAGCGCCAGCGCCACAATGCCGTAGGAATACACCAGCCGGCTGCCGCGGAAGGCCAGTTGCCGCGGCAGGAAGCCATCCAGGCCCAACAGCGCGCTCAGCCGAGGGAAGCCGTTGAAGGAGGTATTGGCCGCCATGATCAGGATGATCATCGTGGCGCCGATCACGGCCAGATACAGCGCGTTGCGGCCACCGAACACCGTGCGCGCCAGTTGTGAGATGACCGTCTCATGTTCCGACGGAATGGCGCCGATGGGGCCGGCCAGGAACGTGATGCCGAGGAACAGCGTGCCCAAAATGAGCGACATCCAGATCAGGGTGATGCCGGCGTTGCGGCTGCGCGGCT
>DAOTZV010000037.1:0-7839 GCA_034434235.1 Anaerolineae bacterium | reverse complement strand
CGCAGCAACCGAGGGGGTCACGTAGCCGGAATCGCCGCTGGGCCGCACTGGCCGCTCGAAGGCATTTGCCAGCGACCAGCCCATGCCGCCATGGCGTACGACCGCCAGGGCCAGGCTGGGGGGATTCCAGGCTGCAAAGGCATTCTGTTTGCCGGTGGGCACAGCATCGAGGCTGGCCAACAGGAAACCTTTGACGGTACGGAGTGCCAACTCCTTGTCGCCGCCCAGGTTCTTCACCAGTTGCTCCCAGTCCAGCCGGGCATAGCGATAGAAGCACGCGCTGTTGTAGCCCGTGAAGCCCATCATGCCCGCACCGGCCGTGTCGTCGGGGTTGAGGTCATCCACCGCGGTGTAGAAGTCCATCTCCATCGTGACGCGATGGGTCGAGAGCGCGTGCGCCACCTGACAGGCGGCGTCCAAGTTCAGCTCGGGCTTCTCGGCCAGCATCCGGCCAAAGAGGGCGATGTCGGGCGCGCTGGTGCGGCCTTTGTATTCCTTGATCAGATCCTTCGCCAGTCGCTCGGCCGCAGCGGCACGCTTCTTTTCATCTGCCAGCTCGCTCCAGTTTTCCAGCAACTTCTCGCTGATGTCTGCGATTTCATCCGCGCTGAGATAGAGCAGAACCGCAGTGCGTTGTCCGTCCTTGTCCATTTTGCTCAGAAACGCGGGAACAAAGACGGATAGGATGGCGTTGACCTCGGCCTCGGGCCTGGCATCGCCGATCTGCTTGCGCAGGCGCTCGACCACCCGCTTGGTGCGCTGCCCGATCTCCATGCCGGTCGTTTCGGCAAAGATGGGCGCATTCCGGATGGCGCGCTTGATGCACTGCGAAGAGATGCGCGCCCGGCGCACGCCGCCGAATTCGCAGTCCTTCGGGTTGTTGGTGTCATCGCGGTTCAGGTTGGCCGGCGCAAAGTTCTGGATCAGGTGCAATTCGATGTACATGGGTTAATTCTCCTTGTCTTGAGTTTGGTCTTCATTGATGGGGCGACCCCAAAAGGCACGCGCCCACTTCTTTTGCACGCAACCGGCAGGATGGCCCCAGGCCAACACGTCGGCAAACAACTGATGCCAATCCACAGGCACTTCCTTCGATTTCAGGAAACTGATCGCCTGCCGCAGGTAGAACGGCAGGTCATCGGGGTGCGCGGTCAGCAGCGCGGTGAAGCGCCGTTCGATGGCGGTGTTGTCGCCGTTGGGATCCAACGTCCGCCGAAACGCCTGGCCCAGGTTGCCGCTGCCGCCGGGGTCGGGATGATAGGCGAACAGCGCGGCCACCAGATAGTAGGCCGCCTCCCGCTGCGCCGACGCCTCGGCCGGCAGCCAGCGCACGACATAGGGATACATCTCCCGCGCCTCACCGGGCGGTTGGCCCAGCCCTCGTCGCAACGCCGCCAGCGCGCCGCGGTCCTCGCGCAGGCTCTCCAGGTAGGTAATGAACGGGTGTGATTCGGTCATACGATCCTCCAGAGGTCCAATACTCGTTAGGGCAGGACTTTCGCCAGCCCTGCCGCCAGTTGTTCGCGCCCACGGACGGTGGCCTTCAAGGCCCGCGGGTCGGCCCCCACTTCCGTTGCGACGGCGTCGAAGACTTCCCAGGCGACGCGACGCAGGGTCTGCTGCCAGGCGGTTAACGTCCCTTCACGGTCTTGCGGCAGCCCTTCCAGCGCCAGCCGGAACGGCGCCTCGAGCCGGCCCCAGTAGCGCCGCTCGACGCCCCACGCGGCCATCACGCGATCCAGGTCTTCGCGGGCGGGCTGGTGGGCGGTTTCGCTGTCGGCCTGCGGCGCCAGGACGAACGTTGCCATCGTGCGGGCCGCGCCCCAAAGCTGACGGGCCACACTTTCAGCCACACCCAAAACATCGTCGCGCAGGCTGTTCACCAACTGCTGGTCGCGCAGATAGGCCAGGGGCAGCGGCAGATGTTCGGTGCGGTAAAATTCCACCTTGGCCTGATCGTTGGCCATCCCCAGCGCCATGGTGCGCCGGACGCCGCGTGGCAAATAGCCCTCACCGACCAGCTCGGCCAGCCAGGCGAAGACCCGCGGTGCATACGATTCGGCCGCGTCCAACTGGAACAGCGTCGCGCTGTCCCGCCACAGGGCGCGATCCTCGTTGAAGCGCAGCGGCAACAAGCCGCGTTTCTCGTCGCGACGATAGGGTTTCATGGGATCGGCGATCCCCTCGGCCAATCGCAAGCCGGGCGCCAGCGTCATCTCGCGGATCAGAACACCGTCCGGCGTGGACTCCGGAAGCAGCAAGATGCGCCGATTCTGCCACGTCAGGTAGTCCAGATAGCCGCGCGGCGTCGAGCGGTCGTCCTGGAAGGGGTCGTCCATCTCCCAGGCCGGCCGGTCGCCGGAGCGCCGCGGCAGCGGGTGGTCGGCATCGTAGCGCAGCAGGTTCAGCAAGAGCGTCTCGAAAAGCGTGTCTCCCTGCACCAGAAAGATGATGCCGCGGGCACATGTGCCGTCGGTGAACTTCTGCGGCAAACCGCTCAGGCCAGCCAGCCCGAAAGCCTGCGCCGCCACCAGAAAGCGCGCCGCCTCAGAGGGCCTCAATGTCAGCCCGCCCTCGTCGGTGTGGTGGTCGAACAGAGTGGCATTGTTGCCCGAGGCTACGTCATGCACCAGGCTGGTAAGTGACTTCGGCTTCACGCGCGGATCTGCGGCCTGATAAAAGGGCCGCGTCGGATGAAACAGGTCGAACCGCTCCCGCCACTGCGTGAAGTACGCGTCCAGCGGCTCTGGATCGAAGCGTCCGGCCTGCCAGAGCGCGTCCCAGGCGTCGTAGTCTGCCGGCCCGAAGAGACGGTGCGCGATCGCCAGCAGCAGGCGGTACAGCGCAGCCGTCACCAGAGGCGACTCGCCCCCCAGCTCACGCAGCTCGTGCGCCTGTACCAGCGTGTCGCGCAAGCCCAACTCAACGGCCGTGCCATTGCGCCTCACGCACGGTATCCAGGGTTGACTGATCAGATCGAACGATGCGGTCATGGCGTCTCCTTTCAGGGTTCAAGTGCCAGGCACTTCTCGTTAGTCTTTCAGAATCTCCAGTCCCAACTCGCGGCTGAGGCGCAGGGTGTACGGCGTGCCCGGCAGCGGACATAAGCCCTCCGTGAAGATGGCCACCCGATGGTCTCGCAGGAGCGAGTGGTCACGCCAGCCGGGCGGGGGATCTTGCGACAAATAATAGTCGAAGATCTTGCGGTGGGTCAAGGAAACCGTGTGCCGCGCCAGGTGTCCGGCCAATTCAGCGTCCGGCTTCTCGTCCAGCTTCACGATCGCCCCCGTGCCATCCGGTTCAGTGTTCAGGCCATCTCCGACGGCGTGCAGGCATACCAGGCTGATGCTGGGGTCGCCCAGGCGGGTGAGCGCCTGGAAGGCCGCGTTCACCTCCGGGGCGTCTTCTTCCAGGTCAGCGTTCAGGCTGGCCAACAATCCGTGGTCAGTCGGAGGCGGAACCAGGCGCTTCCGAGCTTCGAAGACCTCCTTATCATCGTCGCGCGCCATCTTCTGCCGCGCGACGGCGAGCTTCGCCTCCCACGCCGGCGACAGACCTGTCAGCGACGCATCCCCATACACTGCCTCGATCAGGTCGGCGGTCTCCTGGGGTAGGGTCAGGCGGTCGCGGCCTTGCAGCGTCAGAAGCGACCGTAGCAGGATATACGGTTCGTACACATGGGCGTCATTGCCGAATTCGGGGACATCCTCCCCTTCATCCACGGCCACCAGCAAACGTGGGGTTGCCACCGGCGCGGGACGCCCCGGCCGCTTATGCCGGTGCAGTCGGCCGGCGCGTTGCAGCAGCAGGTCCACCGGCGCCAGGTCGCTGATCATCACGTCGAAGTCCAGGTCCAGGCTTTGTTCGATCACCTGCGTGGCCACCACGATAGCCCGGTGGGGCCGCTCCCCTGCCTTCCCGAACCGGCTCAACACCCTCTTCTCGACCTCATCGCGCCACGCAAAAGGCGTGCGCGCGTGGAAGAGGATCAGGTCGCCCGGGGCAGCCAGATTCGCATCTCGTATTGCCCGATAGACCTCCTGACTGCGCGCCACCGTGTTGCAGATCACCGCTGCGCAGCCCCCTTCGCGCAGCGCGTCTCGCAACCCGGCGACCATGGCCGCAGGGTCATGGGGGATCCACTCGAGGGCCACCGTGCGGCTTTCGGATGCGGGCAATGCGACAACACCCACCTGGCCGCCCGCCGTCCAGGTGATGGCCGGATAAGGCGCATCCGGCACGGCCACATCACTGCCGGCGTAAGCCTGCACCAGCTCGCGCCGCGTCTGCGCCGGCAGCGTGGCCGAGAGCAGCACGACCGAGGCGCCGACCGCGCGCAGCCAGGCCAGCAGCCGCTGGAACAGCGTAGACATGTAAGTGTCGTAGGCATGCACCTCGTCGAAGATGATCGTCTTGTGGCTCAGCCCGAAAAGGCGGACGAAGAAATGCCGCGTCTGCAACACGCTGATGAGCGATTGATCCACCGTGCCCACGCCGAAGGGGGCCAGCAGGCTGCGCTTGCGCGGCAGGAACCACGTCATGGAGCGCGTGGAAGCATCCTCTCGCTCGTCGTCAGACACCACGTCGGGCGGCGGCGCAGCGGCCATCCAGCGCGCCTGGCTGTGGACTAGCAGCGGCTCGACGGTACCTGCACCATACCGCGAGCGCAACACGGTCGCCACGCGGCCGTACATTTGATTGCTGGTCGCCATGGTGGGCATCGCCACGTACAACCCGCGCTGTTGCTCCCCCTGCGCCCACCGATCGGCCAGATACAAAGCCGCCTCGGTCTTGCCGGAACCGGTCGGCGCCTCAATCAGCACCAGCGACGGGCCTTTCAGCTTCTCTGCCAGTTCCACCACGGCCTGCTGGACGGCATTGGGTGGGAAGGGGAACAGTTCTTCAAAGCGCCGCGTCGCGGCCGGCGGCCGATAGCCCGTCCACGCCAGGTCGGCCAGTACCCGGCGTGCCTGCGCTGCCGCCTGTTCCGCATAACGCCGCAGATCGAGCGGCGGCTCCGCGTATGGGAAATAGCTTTCTACCGATCCGATCCAATCCGCCACCGAGGTCAGGCCCGAAAACAGGGTCAGGAAGACATTTTCGTCGGTGCGGTTGGCGATCCAGGCCGGGAGGGCCGGCGGTTCAAGTACTTCCACCAGCGCGCGCACAAGCTCACGCCGGACGTCATCCCACTCCTTCCCGCCGACCTGATCTGATTTGAGCCGATCGGTGGCGCCAGGCGGCGGCCAGGCTCCATGGTGCCCGCCGAGCGCCAGCGCGATCCGCCTGGCGGGCCGCCACCCCAGTCCGGTTTCGGTTTGCAGCACTTCTTCCAGCACCAAGGCGGAGATCGTACCGTGTGGGCTGGATTCCTGGGAGAAGAGCTTCGGGAATGGCAGGCCCGCCGCGGTCAATGCCGCCTCCAGCGGCTTGACTTGGCGTTGGAAGGCCGGACTGGCCTTGCCCAGGTCGTGCAGCGCGGTCCAAAACGCCAGCAGACGGCCCGTTGCCTCCGTATCAAGTCCCAGAACGCTGGCAAACTGGTCGCGCAGGCTGTCGGTCAGCACATCGCGCCAGAGCGCCTGAACTACCTGTGCCACGTCCAGCATGTGGCAGATGAGCGGATGCATCCGACCGGTCTTGCGCTCGGCCTTGGCCCACAAGAGTTGATACAGCGGCGGCCTGGGCAATTCCGCGACCTGGTAGAGTCCGGTCAAACGGCGGACTTCGCGTACGAGCGTTTCCCGCAGCTCTTGTGGCGCCAGCACCTCGCAGTCGGCGCCCCAGCCGCGGATCCACGGCAGCATCTCGCGCGGCTCGGCCACCCGCGCGCGCCAGAGGAGATAGCCGTCGGGTTGCATCTCCAACGCCTGTCCGCGGTGCCAGCGGCTCTCGCGCACGCGCATGGCCACGCGCGGATGAAAGCGCAGCACCACCTCCACCGGCTCGGCCTCAGTGTACCAGATGCCCCAGGCATCGCGCAACAGCGCCTTGGGGTCAAAGTCGGCCGGGATCTCGTAACGCTCATGGAGGAGCTGGGCCGAGCGCAGCCGCTCGATCTTGAAGGTACGGATGGCGCCTGGCGGCTCGCGCCAGCCGATCACGTGCGCAGTCTGGCCTACGGCGTAGGGTTCGATGAAATAGGGCGAGAAGGTGTACTCGAAGATGCGGCCATCCTCCATCTGATGTTGCACCTTCACCTTGCGCCCGGCCGACCAGGCTTCGGTCAGCTTTTCCAGCACGTCCAGGTACACCGGATCGCGGAAAGCCGCTTCTTCATCCATCACATCGGCCGAGCGCAGCAGGTGGCGGCTGACGTTTTGATCGAGTCGTCGCAGGGCGATCCCCAGCTTGCGCAGCGCCGAGGCGGCGTGCGGGTTCTGTTTGTCGGTGCGGGTGGCCAGCAGCCGCGTGGCCAGGTGGATCGCCAGCACCTCGTGCAGGGTGAAGGAGGCCTTCGTCAGATCGGCGTTGCGATCCATCTTCAGCTTGTCGCCGTCCAGATCATCCGGGTAGATGCCGGGCGGCAGTTGGTCGTGAGCCAGATATTTGGTGATGGTCGAGCGGTTGACGCCCAACCGCCGCGCGATCTCGGCGCGGGTCAACCCTTCGGGATGCGCCCACAGCAGTTTCTCGATCTGTAACAGGCGCTGGGCTTTTTCTTCGGCTCGGTTCATCGGCGGCTCCTTGGCTCGGTCTTGTTGTCTACAGCCCTATTTTAGCACCTCGCGCTGCCGAATTCCGCAAAATCTCGGCAAGATCGGCCGCAATTCGTCAGCGCCGTTTCCCGAAAAGGGACAATCGGCCCCGCTCATCCTCGCTGAGCAGGATGCCGGCCTCCTCCAGCGCCGGCAACGTGCGCATGACAGTAGACGGATACAGATCCAGCCCGCGCGCGATCTCGATGGGCCGGCTGTGGGGATGGTTTTCGATGTAGCGCGCGATTTCCTCCAGGCGGTTGTTGTCGGTCTTGCGTCCCATGACGACCTCCGGTCTGTGGTGATCTTTTCTCCACAGTACCGGAGGCCTGTTGCCGGTACGGCAACAGAGAGGTTGATATTTCGAAGAAATAGTCTCGACTTGCAGCGATCAGATTGCTGCTCCTATAGAAGACAGACACTGCGGGGCCATGTATCACATCTCTCGACTTTTCTGGTTATTGCCATGCCGCGTTCCCCGCCCCGGCGCCGTCGTCGGGAGCGATCGGCGACGGTGGCCGCATGCCCAACAGGCGACACAGCCGGCCGATCATCCGCAAGTCCCACGTGTCCACCCCCGACAGGTACGCCAGCCACGCCCGCCAGACCGCCGGCCTCAGGATCCCGTAGACGAGCACGGCCCCCACGAGCAGCCCGAGCAGCCCCCAGATCGCCGCACCGGCAGCCGACAACCGGCCGAAGAACCCCAACCGCCCCAACAACGCCAGCACGCCGGCGGCCACCCCGACCGCCATGACGCCCCCCAGCGTGCGGGCCTCATAGATCAGCCACAGCTCCTGAGAGGGCTGGATGCCCAGGCGATCCCAGCGCGCCTGCAGATGCTCGGCCGCCGCGGCCGGCAGGGTCCACATCTGCCAGCGATCGAAGAGCGGCTGCACCCCGCCGAGACGATCGAGCGGCCACACCGCACTCGCCCGGGCCAACGACCACAGCAGCGCATCGACCGGCAGGCGCACGGCGCCCCACGCCAGCCACCAGACGGTTTGCAGGAGTTGGAACTGCCACGGCACGCGCAGGGGCGCACCGGCCAGGTGGTGGAGCCGCCGCGCCAGACGCTCGCATGCCCAGAGGCGACGCACGCCGGTCAGGCTCTCCACGAGCTGCTCATCCCGCAAGGTCA
>DAOTZV010000036.1:0-3297 GCA_034434235.1 Anaerolineae bacterium | reverse complement strand
CACGAGCGCTGGAAGGCGGTCGGCGTAGAACGGTTGAAGGATGGGACGCCAGTGCTCAAGGCGTTCGTGTCCGAAGATGGCTTGCGCTGGCGGCTCTGGCGCGACCGGCCGATCATCACCGACGGCGCGTTTGATTCACAAAACGTGGCCTACTGGGATGCCTATCGCCAACGCTATGTAGCCTTCTACCGCGACTTTATTGACATCCACCAGACCGGCAAACGCTATCACGGCATCCGCAGCATCAAGTGGGCCACCTCGGCCGACTTCGAGCATTGGACGCCGGGGCAGTGGTTCGACTTCGGTGAGGCGCCGCTGGAACACCTTTACACCAACGCAGCCATCCCCTACTTCCGCGCTCCGCATATCTACTTTGCCTTCCCCAAGCGCTTCGTGCCGGAACGCCAGCTCATCCCGACGCACCCGTGGCCAGGGGTAAGTGATGCGGTCTTCATGACAAGCCGCGATGGCCTGCACTGGGACCGCCGCTTCATGGAGGCATTCATCCGGCCCGGCCGCGACTGGCAGAACTGGACCGAGCGCAACATCGGCGTGGCGTTCGGCATCCTGCAAACTGCACCGGACGAGCTCTCGATCTATTGGGTCGAGCACTATCGCCACCCCACCTGTCGGCTGCGCCGGGGCGTTCTCCGGCTGGATGGCTTCGCTTCTCTGTACGCGGGGTATTACGGTGGCGAGGCGGTCACCAGGCCACTGCTCTTCGAGGGCCGGGAGTTGATCCTGAACTATGCCACCTCCGCGCCGGGCAGCGTGCGCGTGGAGATCCAGGACACCGAAGGACACGCCATCCCGGGCTATGCCCTGGCCGATTGCGCAGAGATGTACGGCGACCAGATCGAGCAGGCCGTCCGATGGACCGGCGGCTCCGACGTGAGCCGGCTGGCCGGACAACCTGTGCGCCTGCGCTTTATGCTGAAGGACGCGGATATCTACTCGCTGTGGTTTCGGCATGGAGATTGAACGATGAAAACGATCGGCGGCCAACGCCAGTATTGGTTCAACGGTCAGGATATCCTTGAATCCAGCCAATACGTCCGCATCTTGCAGCGACGGCCGGTCCCGCATCCGGCCAATCCGCTCGTGGTGGCGGATCGCCCCTGGGAGGGCACGGTGTTGCAACTGTTCGCGGCCGTGGAGCACGATCCGGCCGTTGCTTCCGGCCGGGAAGCTGACGGTGCCTGGCGGATGTGGTACGAGGGCCACCCTGGCCCGGTGAACCTGTGCTATTGCGTCTCCGACGACGGCATCCGCTGGCGGAAACCGGCGCTGGGCCTCGAGGCGTTCGCCGGCTCGACGGCGAACAACATCGTCTTGCAGACCGGCTACTGGGATGCGCACCAGCCCGCGGTCGTCAGATCGCCGGCAGAGAGCGATCCCGCTCGCCGCTACAAGCTGTACTACTGGGTGGGCCCCCATTGGGGACGTTGGGCCACGGGACGGGAATCTGCGCCCGCCAGCCTGGTGGCGCGCTACCCGCAGAACGGCGTCTATCTGGCCTGTTCGCCGGATGGCGTGCGTTGGACGCCGCACGGGCATGCGCCCGTCCTGCCCGTCCTGCCCCCGCCAGGCGACCCTGAGAGAGAGGCCGAGCTGAACATCTGGGACGTGAATACCGTGTTTTGGGACGAACAGCGCGGGTGCTATCGTTCCTTCCATGTGGTGGCGCGCCGCGCGCCAGGGGCTGCTCTCACCCGGCGTTCCATCGCGACGGCCGAAAGCGACGACGGCATCCGCTTTGGTATGTCCAGGCCCGTGTTGTGGCCGACCGAGGAGGACGATGCCTGGGGCGAAAGGCTGGGCGGCAAACGCGTCGAGTACTACGGACTGCACGTCTGGCCGCTGGGAGGCTTCTACCTGGGCCTGCTGTGGGTCTTCTTGATCACGCAGACCAGCAAGATACCCCAGAGCCGCCTGTGGGATGACGGCATGGTTGCGCCTTACCTGGTATACAGCAACGATGGCCTGGCCTGGCGACACCTGCCGGTGCGTGAGCCGTTCATCCCCACCGGCCCGGCCGGCAGCTTTCAGGCCGGCTCGATCTACAGCGCCGGCCGCCCCGTGACCGTGGGCGACGAGCTGCGCTTCTACTATCATGGCGTGAGTTATACGCACGGCGCCGACGAAGCCATTGATAGCCCGAACCGCTATTCCGGCATCGGACTGGCGACGCTCGCGCGCGATCGCTATGTCGGCTGGCAGGCTGGCACAGCCGAGGGCACGCTCCAGACCGTGCCCCTGCGCTTCAGCGGCCGCGAGTTATATCTAAACGTAGACGCTGCCCGGGGAGCCGCGCGCGTCGCGCTGCTGGGCCTCGACGGCAGCCCGCTGCCCGGCTACAGCCTGGAGGATTGCGTCCCAATAACGGCCGACAGCCTGGACCAAGTCGTGCGCTGGTGCGGAGGCAGCGATCTTTCGGCGCTGAGTGGACAGCCGCTGCGGCTTCTGTTTGCGTTGCGGCACAGCACATTGTATACGTGGCAGTTTGTCTAGGGCACGAACTGCTGATCAACTCATCCTGATTTTGTAAAGATCGTGTCGGCTTCAGGTGCATAAACGCGCACCATCGAAATATTTGACGATTTGTTTGTTTTGTATTATGCTCTTGTTGCGCAAGATATGTTTGGATTCGCAATATCAAAGTTTTCGTTTTTAAGATCCTCAAGTGCTGATTCGAACGATTACGGAACGCCAGTTCAATGAGCGGGGGCATTCTATGGACACAGACACCGACCAGCGTCGGCTTGCCATCCTGGACGAGCTGGCCCGCAACCATGCCGTGCAGGTGACCGATCTCAGCAAGCGGTACGGCGTGTCCGAGGTCTCGATTCGCCGCGACCTGGCGCACCTGGAACGGCTCGGTGCTCTGCGGCGCATCCACGGCGGCGCGATCGCGGTACATAAAGATCAGGCCGGGGCGCGCCCCGGTGCCGAACCGCCGGTGCGCCGTGCAGCCGAGAAGGCGCGCATCGGCAAGGCCGCGGCGGGGCTGGTTGCGGCCGGCGATCGCCTGATCTTCGATTCGGGCACCACCGTGCTCGAGGTGGCCCGTCACCTGTCGCCGGAGCTGTGCACCGCGGGCAACCTCACGGTGATCACCACCTCGCTGCCGATCGTGCGCGAGCTCGGGCCGTGCCAGGGCATCCACCTGATCCTCCTGGGCGGCGTCTACCTGCCCCAGTACGAGGTCGTCGTCGGCCCGCAGACCATCGAGCAGCTACGCGCATTTCACGCCGACAAGCTCTTCCTCGGCGCGGATGGCCTCACCCTGGCGCGCGG